>CAMTXV010000019.1:0-2401 GCA_947085665.1 uncultured Sinobacteraceae bacterium
CAGCGGTAGGTGAAGCCGCGGCAGCTTGCCTGCCAGGTATCGGTGAGTGCGCCCGAGCGGGCATTGGCGATGTGGATTTCATCCGCGCCGCAGGCCAGCGGCAGCGAAGAAGCCCCCTGTTGCCAGGAGACACAGGCGGACAAGGACAGGGCAGCAGCCAGGGCGGCAGATCGACTCTTCATTTCAGGAGATGCTTCATCACGATGCGGGGGCGCCTGATGCCGCAGCAACAAAGCACGAAAGCGCGTCATCCCGGCAGGCGGCGGGCCTGCCGGGATGACGCACCTTTCAGTATGTCGCCGTCATGCGAAGTTCATGTGACGAAGCCGTGTCGCCCTCACATGTTGCGGCGGTACTCGCCACCCACCTCGTACAACGCATGGCTGATCTGGCCGAGCGAGTTGTATTTCACCGCCTCCAGCAGCGATTCGAACAGGTTTTCACGCGCCCGCGCCGTGCGTTGCAGGGCCTTGAGTGATTCGGGCGCCAGCACGCTGCGGTTCTGGCGATACGTCTCCACGTTCTGAATCTGCTGGCTCTTCTCTTCTTCGGTGGAGCGGATCAGCTCGATGGTCGTGGCAATCTCGCCGCCGTGGTCTTTCGGCAAGAAGGTATTGACGCCGATCAAGGGCAGCGAGCCGTCGTACTTCTTGTGCTCGTAGTACAGCGACTCTTCCTGAATCTTGCCGCGCTGGTACATGGTGTCCATCGCGCCCAGCACGCCGCCGCGTTCGCTGATGCTCTCGAACTCCTTGTAGACGGCCTCTTCCACCAGATCGGTGAGATGGTCGATCACGAAGCTGCCCTGCCAGGGGTTCTCGCAGAAGTTGAGGCCCAGCTCGCGGTTGATGATGAGCTGGATGGCCACGGCACGGCGCACGCTCTCTTCGGTCGGCGTGGTGATGGCCTCATCGTAGGCATTGGTGTGCAGCGAGTTGCAGTTGTCGAACAGCGCGTAGAGCGCCTGCAGCGTGGTGCGAATGTCGTTGAATTGAATCTCTTGCGCGTGCAGTGAGCGACCACTGGTTTGAATGTGGTACTTGAGCATCTGGCTGCGCTCGTTCGCGCCATAACGCTCGCGCATGGCGCGCGCCCAGATGCGGCGCGCCACGCGGCCAATCACCGAGTACTCAGGGTCCATACCGTTCGAGAAGAAGAACGAGAGGTTGGGCGCGAAGTCGTCGATCTTCATGCCGCGCGCGAGGTAGTACTCGACGAAGGTGAAGCCGTTTGAGAGCGTGAAGGCCAGCTGGCTGATGGGGTTCGCCCCGGCCTCGGCAATGTGGTACCCGCTGATGCTCACCGAGTAGAAGTTGCGCACGCCGCGCTCGACGAAGCTCTGCTGGATGTCGCCCATCATGCGCAGCGCGAACTCGGTGGAGAAGATGCAGGTGTTCTGCGCCTGGTCTTCCTTGAGGATGTCCGCCTGCACGGTGCCGCGCACCACGCTCATGGTCTCGGCCTTGATCTTCTCGTAGGTGGCCGCGTCGATGAGTTCTGCGCCCGTCACGCCCAGCAGGGCAAGGCCCAAGCCGTTATTGCCCTCCGGCAGCTCGCCGCCATAAGTCGGGCGCTGCTTGCCGGCGTAGAGCTTCGCAATCTTCTGCTCGGCTTCAGCCCAGCGTGCGGTATCGGCCTTGAGATATTTCTCCACCTGCTGGTCGATGGCGGTGTTCATGAACATCGCCAGAATCATCGGCGCCGGACCGTTGATGGTCATGCTCACACTCGTCGTTGGTGCGCACAGATCAAAGCCCGAATAGAGCTTCTTCATGTCGTCGAGTGTCGCGATGTTCACGCCACTATTACCGACCTTGCCGTAGATATCGGGGCGCAGGCCCGGGTCTTCGCCGTAGAGCGTCACTGAGTCGAAGGCGGTGGAAAGCCGCGTGACGCCGTTGCCCTGCGAGAGGTAGTGGAAGCGCCGGTTGGTGCGCTCCGGCGTGCCCTCGCCCGCAAACATGCGGATGGGGTCTTCGCCCACGCGGCGGTAGGGGTAGAGGCCGGCGGTGTACGGGTAGCCGCCGGGTAGGTTCTCCTTGCACAAAAAGCGCAGCAGCTCGCCCCAGCTCTGGTAGGTGGGCGCGGCGACCTTGGGGATTTTCTGGTGGCTTAAGGATTCGCTGTAGTTCGCCCCCTGCACCGGCTTGCCGCGCACGCTGTAGGTGTAGGTTTCATCGGTGATGCCCTTGAGCCGCGCCGGCCATTCACGCAGCAGCGCGAGGCTGTCCTTGCTCAGACCGTTGACGGCGTCGTTGTAGCGCTGGCGCAGCGTGAGCAGGGTGCGGTCAGTGCCTGCCGCAGACCCCCTTCCCAACCCCTCCCCGCAAGGGGGCGGGGCTTCAAATGCGTCTGTCTGAGAAAGGGTGGGGCTTTCAACTCCCCTCCCCCTTGCGGGGAG
>CAMTXV010000020.1:0-9555 GCA_947085665.1 uncultured Sinobacteraceae bacterium
CATCGGTGACTGGAGTTCAGACGTGTGCTCTTCCGATCTCACATCAGCCACGCCAATGGCCAGCGCACCCCCGCTACCGCCCTCGCCCGTTACCGTGGCGATGATGGGCGTGCGCAGGCGGCTGAGTTCAAACAGATTGCGGGCAATCGCCTCGCTCTGGTTGCGCTCCTCGGCACCAATGCCGGGATAAGCGCCGGGGGTGTCGATGAAGGTAATCAGCGGCAGATTGAATTTCTCGGCCAGCTTCATGATGCGCAGGGCCTTGCGATAGCCCTCGGGGCGCGGCATGCCGAAGTTGCGGTAGACGCGCTCCTTGGCATCGCGGCCCTTCTGCTGGCCAATCACCACACAGGCGCGGCCTTCGATGCGGGCCACGCCGCAGACGATGGCGGGGTCATCGGAGTAATGGCGGTCGCCGTGCAGCTCTTCCCACTCAGTGAAGATGCCGTGGATGTAGTCGAGCGCGTAAGGGCGCTGCGGGTGGCGCGCCAGTTGGGCGATTTGCCAAGGGGTAAGGTTGGCGAAGATCTGCTCCGTGAGCGATTGGATCTTGCCCTGCAGGCTTTCGATCTCGGCCGTGAGGTTCACCCCGCTGCCCTGGGTTGAAAACCGCAGCTCGTCGATCTTGGTCTGCAAGTCGGCGACAGGCTGTTCGAAATCCAGATAGTTCAGGTTCATGGCATATCCCTAGAGGCTATTCATCATCACCGCCACCGCCACCAAATCCGGAGGACGCTCCTGTAAAGCGGCGTTCCTGCACGGGGGGGCTGTAGCGGCGGTATTGCACTTTAACGCAGTCCGCGGTGAGGAAATGTTGCAATGCGGCCAGCCCGGCCTCCGTGAGCTTGAGCTTCCAGTCTGCCGGCCAGTCCAGCAGGGCGCGGGCTTCCGCGTTGATCAGCTCCACCATCACCGGCATGCCCTCGGCATTACGGAAGGGCGTCAGCAGTGAGCGCAGGGCCTGCACCTCGCTGGCGGATTTTTCCCACACCAGCCAGAGCCGCTGGGCGTACTCGGCGGCAATGGCGGCCTTGGTGAAGAACTCCGCGTTGTAGAGCCGGGGCTCGCTCAGGCGGCCATCGCGGGGCGGGCTCATCGACAGCTCGCCCTGCACGAACACCACGTCATCCAGCTTCACGCTGTTCTTGGCGGTGTTCCATTTGTCGGCATCAACAAAAGTGGTGAGTGCAGCGCCACCCTCGGTGAGGGTGACCTTGTAGCTGTCCTTCGCAGCCTTGCCCATCGCCCCTTCGCGGGCCTTGAAGTAGCGAATATCGGTGACCCAGGCGGCAAACAGATGTTTGCTGCGCGGCACCCAGGGCGTCTTGCCCTTCGCGTCGGGCTGCGGGGCAGGCGCGAGCTTGGCGAGAATCTCCGAGAGCCGGCCGCTGCAGGTCTGGTCGATCAAGGCCTTGTGGGTTTCGATGGGGTGGCCAGAAAGATAGAAACCCAGCGTCTCCATCTCGCGTTGCAGCTTTTCCTCCAGCGACCACTCCGCCACACGCTCGGGCTCGTGCCGGGGCTGTGCTTCGGCCAGCCGGCTGCCGCCGCCGCTGCCGAAGAGATCGTTCTGACCACTGCTGGCATTGCTGGCGGCGCGCTCGGCAAATTGCAGCGCCTTGGGCAGAGTTTTGAGCAGCGAGGCGCGGTTCACACCCCACTCGTCGAAGGAGCCGGAGAAGATCAGGGCCTCCAGCAGCTTCTTGTTGGCTTTCTTGAGATCAATGCGACGACAGAAATCGAAGAGATCGGCGAATGGCCCGCGCTGGTCGCGCTCGGTGATGATGCCCTCCATCGGGCCCTCGCCCACGCCCTTGATGGCGCCCAGGCCATAGCGTACCTGCTTGTTGCCGGGCACCGTGAAACGGTAGCGCGACTGGTTGATGGAAGGCGGCAGCACCTTGAGCCCCATGCGCACGGCCTCGTCGCGCATCACCACCACCGATTCCGGGTGCGCCATTTCGCAGCTCAGCACGGCGGCCATGAACTCCGCCGGGTAGTGCGTCTTGAGCCAGGCCGTGTGATAACTCACCAGCGCATAGGCGGCAGCGTGTGATTTGTTGAAGCCGTAGTCGGCGAACTTGGCCATGAGGTCAAAGACCTTGGTGGCCACCTCGTCGCCCACGCCGCGTTCGATGGCCCCGGCGGTGAAGATGCCGCGCTGCTTTTCCATCTCGGCCTTGATCTTCTTGCCCATCGCGCGGCGCAAGAGATCAGCCCCGCCCAGCGTGTAGCCCGCCAGGCGCTGGCTCATCTGCATCACCTGTTCCTGGTAGACGAAGATGCCGTAGGTGGCTTTCAGTACCGGCTCCATCTCGGGATGCAGGTATTGCACCTTGCTGGGGTCGCGCTTGTTTTCACAGAACACCGGGATGTTCTCCATCGGCCCCGGCCGGTAGAGCGAAACCAGCGCGATGATGTCTTCGAAGGTGTCAGGTTTGAGGTCCCGCGAGGCCTTCTGCATGCCGGGCGATTCCATCTGGAACACCGCCGAGGACTCGCCGCTCTGGAAGATCTTGCGATAGGTGGGCTGGTCATCGAGCGGCAGGGCGAGCATGTCCAGTTGCTTGCCGGTGCGCTGCTTGATGGTCTGCACGGCCTCCTCGATGACCGTGAGCGTCTTCAATCCCAGGAAGTCGAACTTCACCAGACCCAGCGCTTCGAGATCCTTCATGTCGAACTGCGTGCGCACGCCGGAGCCATCGGGATCACACCAGAGCGGCGTGTAGGTCATCAAGGGCTCGGGTGCAATCACCACACCGCCCGCGTGCACGCCCACGCCCCGCGTAATGCCTTCCAGCTCCAACGCCAGATCGAGTGTGGCCTTGGTGTCTTCTTCGCGGGCGTAGGCCTCTTTCAGCTCCGGCACGGTTTCAACTGCCTCGGCCAGCGTGGCGCCGGGCGTGGCGGGAATGAGCTTGGCGATGCGATCACCAAAGCCATACCCGTGACCCATGATGCGGCAGACATCGCGCACCACGCCCTTGGCCGCCATGGTGTTGTAGGTGACGATCTGGCCCACGTACGGGCGACCATATTTCTGGGTGACGTACTCGATCACGCGGTCGCGATTGTCCATGCAGAAATCGACGTCGAAGTCGGGCATGGAGACGCGATCCGGATTCAGAAAACGCTCGAACAGCAGGTCGTACGGCAGAGGATCGAGGTCGGTAATGCGCAGTGCATAGGCCACCAGCGAACCTGCACCGGAACCACGACCAGGCCCCACCGGGCAGCCGTTGGCCTTGCCCCAGCGGATGAAGTCCGCCACGGTCAGAAAGTAGCCCGGGAAGCCCATCTTCTTGATCACGCCGATCTCGAAGGCCAGGCGATCGCGGTACACCTGATCGGCTGCTTCATCCACCACCCGGCCGGGCTCGGCTTGCTGGCGCTCGGCGAAGCGCAGCTTCAATCCCTCCTGGGCTTCTTGCTCCAGAAAGCTTTCAGGCGTGTGGCCCTCCGGCACGGGGAAGTTGGGCAGGTGATAGGTGCCAAACTTCAGAACCAGCGTGCAGCGGCGCGCAATGTGCAGGGTGTTTTCCAGCGCCTCCGGCAGATCGGCAAAGAGCTCCTGCATTTCCTCCGGTGACTTCAGGTACTGCTCTTCACTGGTGAGCTTCGGACGCTTGTCATCGGCCAGCACGCGGCCGGTGGCGATGCAGACACGCGCCTCATGGGCATCGAACTCGCTGCGTTTCAGGAAGCGCACGTCGTTGGTAGCCACCAGCGGCAGCTGAGCGTGGCGGCCGAAGGCAGCAGCGAGCTGCACCCAGTCCTCGTCGTCGGGGCGTGCGCAGCGGCACACCTCCAGATACAAGCGCTCTGGAAACAGCCGACCCCATTCCGCGGCTATGGTTTCGGCCATCTCCACCTGATCGGCAAACAATGCACGGGCCAGCGCACCGTCTTTCCCGGTCATGGCGATCAGGCCTGCGCTGGTGGTGATGAGCCACTCCCGACGCACCACCGCGCCGTGTCGTGTCTGGTTCTCCAGCTGCGCGCGGGACAGCAGCTCGGAGAGATTCCTGAATCCCTGCTCGTTCTGTACGAACAGCGTCAGGCGCTCGGGCCCTTCGTCCTTGTTGCGCTCCTCCAGCCAGACATCGCAACCGACGATGGGCTTGATGCCCGCCCCCTCGGCGGCCTTGTAGAACTTGACCATCGAGAACAGATTGTTGACATCGGTCACCGCCAGCGCCGGCAGTTGTAGCTCGGCGGCGCGCGACGTGAGTGTGGCGCCCTGCCCGCCCCCATTGCGTTTGGGCGGCTCGATGCGAACGATGCCGTCGCTCAGCGAGTACTCGGTGTGTAACCGCAGGTGCACGAAGCTCATGGGCTTGCGCACTGTGAGGAGTGAGGCCTGCGGGGTGAGGAAAAGCGCAGTGGCGCTTGCGCGCAAGGGGCGAAACTCATCCGGTGCGCCGGACTCGGCCCCAGCTCGCGCAGTGCGGCGAGATGCTGTGGCGTGCCATAGCCCTTGTGCTGGGCCAGACCATAGCCCGGATGTTCGGCATCGAGCCGTGTCATCTCCGCATCGCGCGCCACCTTGGCGAGAATGCTCGCCGCCATGATTTCCGCATGCTGCGCATCGCCCCCCACCACAAGCTGCGTGGGCAGACCAATACGCGGATTCTGGTTGCCATCGACGAGACAGGCCGTAGCGGCAACCGGCAGTGCCGCCACCGCACGACGCATGGCGAGCAAGGTGGCTTGCAGGATGTTGAGCGTGTCAATTTCGGCCACCGAGGCACTGCCCAGCGCCCAGGCGATGGCCTGCTGCTGAATCTGCGGCACCAGCCGCTCGCGCTGCGCCGCCGTGAGCTTCTTGGAGTCCGCGAGTCCCTGCAGGCTGTGCTGTGCGGGCAGAACGACGGCTGCGGCAAACACCGGCCCCGCCAGGCAGCCGCGCCCCACTTCATCGATGCCTGCAATGCGTTCCGTCATGCCGCTAGCCTGCCTGCTTTACGCCACTTTGGGCAGTCTTGACGGATCGCCTCAAGCCACCACGAGGCTTGCGATGGCCGCGGCGGCGAGGTCCCCGGCATCGCGACGCAGCTCTTGGCGCACGGCGGCAAACGCTTCGGTCTGCCGGGCCCGCAGCGCGGCATCCCTGAGCAGCGGGCCTGTGGCAGCGGCCAGTGCCTGCGGCGTGCAGTCCTGCTGCAGGCGCTCGGGCACCAGCGCCTGACCGCAGAGCAGATTGGGCAGGCTCACCTGGTTGATCTTCAGCAACCCCAAAGTGCGCAGCAGAAACGCCGTGAACGCCGCTACGCGATAACCCACCACCATCGGCCGCCCCAGCAGCAGGCCTTCGAGCGTGGCGGTGCCGCTGGCCAGCAGCACCACATCCGCGGCCTGCATGGCCTGGCGCGATTGACCATCGAGCAGCGTCCAGGCCACCGCCGGCGCGTGTTGCCGTGCGGCCGATTCAATCGCCTGCCGCAGGCTGGGCTTGGCGATGGGCGTGACCACCTGCAAACCCGGCTGCTGCTGCGCCAGCAGGGCCACCGCCTGTGCGAAGGGAACGGCCAGCTTGGCAATCTCCCCGCCACGGCTCCCCGGCAGCACCGCCAGCGTCGGCGTCTCGGTGAGCCCCAGCGCCTGGCGACCCTGGCGCGGTGTGAGGGCATCGTCGAGCTGGTCTGCCAGCGGGTGGCCGATGTAGGCGGCGGGCACGCCGTGCTTGGCATAGAACGCAGTCTCGAACGGGAACAGGCAGAGCATGAGATCCACCGACTGCTTGATGCCGTGGATGCGGTTCTCGCGCCAGGCCCAGACGCTGGGGCTGACCACATGCACGGTCTTCAGGCCACGTTGCCTGAGGCGCTTCTCGAGACCGAGATTGAAGTCTGGCGCGTCGATGCCAATCAGCACATCGGGTCGCTCCCGCACATAGCGCTCGATGAGCGCGGCACGCAGCTTGAAAAGGCGCGGAACGGCCGGCAGCACCTCCGCAATGCCCATTACTGACAGGGCTCCGATGCTCTCATAAGCCTCGCAGCCCTCCGCCAGCATGCGCGGGCCTGCGATGCCAGTGAAGCGTGCATCGGGGTAGCGCGCCCTGAGCGCGCGGATGAGTGCGGCACCGAGGATGTCGCCGGAGAGTTCACCGGCGATGAGGGCGAAGTGGCGGAGCTTGTTGGTCATGGTTTCTTCTGGCCGTCCTTGGCGGGACGGTAGCTATTTTCCAAGCCCCGGAGTGGGAAAACAGTCCACTGGACTGTTTTCAGATCCACCTCATCCACGCGCCAACGGCCGCTTGCCCGTGCTGATGAACTCGCTCATCAGCCGCACATGCGCCGAGCCCTCGGCCATCACCGCAAGCTCTGCCTTGACCTCAGCCATCACCTTGCCGCTGCGGTAGATGAGCTTGAAGGCGTCTTCGATTGGCTCGACCTCCTCTGGCGTGAAGCCGCGGCGCTTCAGGCCCTCCTTGTTGATGGCGCGGGCATCGGCCGGCGTGCCTTGCACCATCACGAAGGGCGGCACATCGCCGGAGAGCCCTGAGGCATAGGCGGTGAAGGCATGGGCGCCCACGCGGCAGAACTGGTAGATCAGCGTGTAGCCGCCGAGAATCGCCCAGTCACCAATTTCCACATGACCAGCCAGGCTGGCGTTGTTGGAGAAGATGGTGTCATTGCCCACCAGGCAGTCATGCGCGATGTGGCAGTAATTCATGATGAGATTACGGTCGCCAATGCGCGTCTCGCCACGCTTGGTTTCCCACTCCTTCATCGTGCCGCGCTGGATCGACACGTATTCGCGAATGATGTTGTCGTCGCCAATCACAGTGCTGGTGGGTTGGTCATCGGTCGCGGTTTTATCCTGCGACAGCTCACCGACACTGGCGAACTGATAGACCTTGTTACGGGCGCCGATCTTGAGCGGGCCGCTGAGCACCACATGCGGGCCTACCCAGCTGTCGGCACCAATCTGCACTCCGGCGCCGATAATGGAATAAGGCCCGACCTGCACCGACTCGTGCAGCTCGGCCTTGGGACTGATGATGGCGGTGGGATGGATGCGGCTCATCACGCGCCCGCTTCCGGCTGCGGCTTCGCTTCGTCCGGATGTTTGAGCACACAGGTCATCAGCGCCTCGCAGGCCACCTCGCTGCCAACGCGGGCGAAAGTCTTGAACTTCCAGACGTTGCGCTTGGTTTTTTCCAGCCGCACATCAAGCACCAGCTGGTCACCGGGCACCACCACACGCTTGAAGCGCACCTCGTCGATGCCCGCAAAGTAGAGAATGTGACCGCTCTCCGGCCGCACGCCGGAGTCGAGCACCGCCAAGAGACCACAGGCCTGGGCGAGTGCTTCGAGCATCAGCACACCGGGCATGGTCGGCACGAGCGGAAAGTGACCAACGAAGAAGGGCTCGTTGTAGGTGACGTTCTTCAGCGCCAACAGCGACTTGCCCCGCTGGTAGTCCGTGACGCGATCCACCAGCAGAAACGGCGAGCGGTGCGTGAGCAGCCGCATGATGTCGCGAATCTCGAACGTGGTTCGCTGATTCATCGTGCAGGGGGTATCGCCAGGCATTGCGCTCATCCTTCTCCTTCATTGTTATGTTCTGATGCTTCTTCTTCAGCGGGCATTTTGCTGGCTGCTTCGAGTCGCTTGATACGCGCGTCCAGCTTGTCGAGACGCCGCACACGGGCGACGGTCTTGCGCCATTCGCCAGCAGGCGCGAGCGGCAGGCCCGAGCCGTAGACGCCGGGCTCGGTGATGTGACCCGTAACCATCGCCAGGCCGTGCAGCATCACGTCGTCGCAGATAATGAGATGCCCCCCAATGCCGGCCGCTCCACCAATCATGCAGCGCTTGCCAATGCGCGTAGAGCCCGCAATGCCCGTGCAGGCCGCGATGGCGGTGTGCTCGCCGATGTGGCAGTTGTGGGCGATCTGGATCTGGTTATCGAGCTTCACGCCGTTTTCGATCACGGTGTCGCCCAGCGCGCCACGGTCGATGGTGGTGTTGGCGCCAATCTCCACGTCATCGCCGATCAGCACGCCGCCGAGCTGGGGGACTTCCTCCCAGCGGCCATCGGGTCCGCGGGCATTGCCGAAGCCACGCGAGCCGATGACCGCGCCGGGCTGAATCAGCACGCGCGCACCGATGCGCACGCCCTCGCCGATAATCACAGCCGCTTCGAGTCTTGCGCCCTCGCCTAACACGGCACCCGCCCGCACCACGCTGCCGCAACCGATGCGGCTGCCCGCCCCAATCACAGCGCCCGCCTCGATCACCACCCGCGCCTCAATGCGCGAGCCAGCGCCAATCACCGCATCGGCCGCAATCACTGCCGTGGGGTCGATGCCGGGTGTGAACTGGCGGCTTGGGTCGAACAGCCGGGCAATGCGGGCGAAGGCCAGGTAGGGGTCGCGGGCCAGCAGACCCGGTGTGGTCAGATGCGGGGCATCGCGCTTGCCCACCACCACGGCAGCGGCCAGGGTCGTGGCCATGGCGGCGCGGTAGCGGACATCGGAAACGAAGGCGAGCTTGCCGGGTTCCCCCGGACTCAGGGCGCACACGCCGTGGATGGCCGTGGCGCCATCGCCAATCGCGTCCAGCTCGAAGCGGCTGGCGAGTTCCTGAAGTGTCATGGTCTGCATGACGCAAAAATAACAAAGGCCCGGCTGCTCTGTGCAGCCGGGCCTTCAGTGAAGGCTTACTTGCCGCCGCCTGCGTTGAGGCGCTTGAGCACTTCTGCGGTGATGTCGAGCGTGTCGTCGGAGTAGACGGGGTCCTGAACCACCAGGCTGATGCCCTTCTCCTTCGAAACGGCGACGATCACGTTCTTGATCTTGGCCATCATGTCCTGGGTCAGTTCGCGGTCGCGGTTCTGCAGGTCTTCTTGGAACTTGCGCTGGGCGAACTGGATGTCCACCTGACGGGCATTGAGATCCTTTTCCTTCTTCGCGCGCTGGTCGGCGGAGAGCGCATCAGCATCGCGCTTGTAGGCTTCCACATCGGCGCCGAAGGACTTGGCCTGGGCTTCGAGATCATTCTTGCGCTTCTCGAACTCGGCTTTCATCTTGGTTTCTGCGGTCTTGAACTGCGCGGAATCGCGCACCACGTCGGCAGAGCGGACCACCGCAATCTTGGGAGCGGCCAGGGCCTGGGCGTGGGCGGCGTTGGCAGCGGTGGCGAGCAGCAGAGCGGCAAAGACAAAACGAGTACGCATGATCAGGGGTCTCTCTCTTCAGGTTGTTGTGGTTGTCAGTGTAACGGTGACGGCGATTAGAAGCCCGAGCCGAAGCTGATCTGGAACTGATCAGTTTCGTCGCCTGGCTTCTTGTTCAAGGGGTAGGAATACGACAGCTGCAGCAGACCCAGGAACGGAGTGAAGAATGAACCCGAGATGCCCGCCGAACTGCGCAGCTCGCCCACAGCGAAGTCACCCGGCTTCTCGAAGACATTGCCGATGTCGTAGAAGAGCGACAAGCGGGTGGACTTGTTGTCGGACTCCAGGAAGGTGGGAATGACCAGATCGAACTGCGCCGTGGTGCGCAGCTGACCGCCGTAGGGATTATTGAAGGGCGTATCCCGGGGG
>CAMTXV010000021.1:0-3116 GCA_947085665.1 uncultured Sinobacteraceae bacterium
CTGCTTCAGGCACCGAGTGCGTCGTAAAGCGCGATGTATTCGCGGGTGACACGATGAGCCTTGTCCAAGTGGATCAACGGCAGATGACGCTCGTGGGACTCGCGCACCTTCACCGAGCTGGAGATGAACTGCTCGATGACGGGCTTGCCCTCGCCCTGAAGCTCGGCCACCAGCCGCTGCGGCAGATTGCTGCGCGACTGGAACTGGTTGACCACGATGCCTTCGAATTGAAGATCATCGTTATGGTCGGCGCGAATCTCGGCCACGTTATCGAGCAGGGTGTAGAGCGCCTGGCGCGAGAACTCGTCGCAGTCGAAGGGAATCAGCAGCTTCTCGGCTGCAATCAGCGCCGAGCGCGAGTAGAAGTTGAGCGCCGGCGGCGTGTCGATGAACACCGCGTCGTAGCCCTTCAGCTTCTTCAGCGAATCACGCAGCTTGTAGATCTTCTGCTTGGCTTCGAGTTTGACGATCAGCTCTTCGAGCCGGGGGCTCGATGACACCACGTCGAGATTCTCGAAGGGCGTATTGGTGGCGAAGCTCATCATCGGCGGCAACTGCAGCGTGAAGCTCAGCGTGGCGTCGAAGAAATCAGCAATGGTGCGATCAGATTTGATGGCACTCGCACCCAGCAGGTACTGGGTTGAATTGCCCTGGGTGTCGAGATCGATCACCAGCGTGCGCAGGCCGCGGCTAGCGGCAATGGCGGCAAGGTTGCAGACGATGGTGGTCTTGCCGACCCCGCCTTTCTGGTTGAAGACAACGCGCTTGGTCATGGGAGTGCAGGGTGTGAAGGTAAAGAGAGACGTGAAAGAGAGTTAATCAGCAAGCAATTTTGCGGCCGCCGGTGAGGCATAGAAGGGGGAAAGCCAGCGCCGTACCAGCGGTTCCAGCAGTTTTTTCTTCTTGAGCGCCGCCAGTGCCGGCGCGCCGAAGCGCAGCACATCGGCCAGGATCATGGCGCGGCTCACGCCCATTTCCTCCAGCAGGGTGCTGAGCGTGGTCTTGCCGTACTTGTCGAAAAAGCCGGCCACACCGGCGTCGATCCGCGCGCTGTAATAGGGCGTCTTGCGCACCTTGCGCCAGTGTTCGTAGCCAATCACGAACAGCTCCTCAAGATCCTCGGCACTCACGGTGCTGCGGGCCTCGGCCACGGTCATGCTCTTCAGACTCGCCCAGATTTCGAGTGCGGAATCGCGCAGCAGCTCGTCGGTGAGCAGGGTCTTCAGCGAGTGCTCGCTTTCCCGCAGCGTGGCGTCGAGGCTTTGCTGAATGTACTTGCGCAGGGTGGTTTCAATGGCGGCATCGAGCTTGGGTGTGGCCTTGGCCAGCATCGACTTGCCAAACTTGAGCATGCTGCTGGCGCCCGGGATGTTCTTGGCCAGATTGCTCTCGCCCAGATACCCGCTGATACCGCGATAAAGCAGGTCACCCGCCACTGCGCTCACCACGGGATTGGAGAGTGCGGCGTGCAGAATGGCATCGCGCGCGGCGTGCAGCTCCAGAATCTTGTCGAGCCACTCGCGGAACTGCTTGTCGGGCATCAACTCGCCCAGTTTGGTTTTTTTCTGGATGGGGTGCGCCTGCAGGCGCTGGGCAATTTCACCCACCAACTCGGGGATGGCGCCATGGGGCTCGATCTCGGCGGCGTATTGGCGGGCCACCGCCTGCACATCAGCGCGGCTCACCACCTCCTCGAGCTTCAGCTTGGCCGCATCAGCCAGCAGGGCGTCCACCTCGTCGCCAATCCAGGGTTCGAGGGCCTCGGCATCGAGGCGCTCCAGCCACCAGGCTACTTGTGCATCGAGCAGCGCCTGGGCCTTGCTGCTCAACTGGGGTGACTTTGCCGTGGCCTTCTTTGCCATCTGGATCTCCGTGGTTTCTTTGCAGCGCTGCGCGGTGGGCGCGAAGTATGACGGCAAAGTGCGACTGCCAAAGCACACATCAGTGCGTTTCCGACGAGGGATACGCTGCTAGCCGCCCACAAAAAAGGGCGCCCTGAGGCGCCCTTCCCGTGTTGCGGTGATGCCTTAAGCCGCCATCTGGCGCAGCATGTACTGCAGCACGCCGCCGTGGGCGTAGTAGTCCCACTCCTTCGGCGTGTTGATACGCACCTTGGCCTTGAAGGACTTCTTCGTGCCATCGGCCTTGGTGGCGGTCACGTCGAGTTCGGTCGCACCGGCCTTGAGGCCGGCGAAATCGAACACCTCGGTGCCGTCGAGACCCAGCGAAGCCGCGTTCTCGCCGTTCACGAAGTTCAGCGGCAGCACGCCCATGCCCACGAGGTTGGCGCGGTGAATACGCTCGAAGCTCTCGCTGATGACGGCCTTGATGCCGAGCAGGATGGTGCCCTTGGCCGCCCAGTCACGGCTCGAACCGGTGCCGTATTCCTTACCGGCCAGCACCACCAGCGGGGTCTTCTTTTCGGCGTGCTTCATGCACACGTCGTAGATCGCCTCGGCAGGGCCGCCCATGTAGCTCGACACGCCGCCTTCCACGCCGGGCGTCATGGCGTTCTTGATGCGGGTGTTGGCAAAGGTGCCGCGCATCATCACTTCATGGTTGCCGCGGCGGCTGCCGAAGCTGTTGAAGTCGGCCTTGGCCACGCCACGCGCTTCCAGATACTTGCCGGCGGGGCCGTCCTTCTTGATGTCACCTGCGGGTGAGATGTGGTCGGTGGTGATCGAGTCGGCCAGCACCGCCACGCAGCGGGCGCCGGTGATGGGCTGGATGCCGGGGGGTGTCATCGTCATGCCCTGGAAGTAGGGCGGGTTGGCGATGTAGGTGCTGCTCGCATCCCAGGGATAGGTCTCGGACTTCGCGACCTTGATGGACTGCCAGCGGGCATCGCCCTTCAGCACATCGGCGTAGCTCTTCTTGAAGCCTTCGGCGGTGACGGCCTTGGCGACGAGATCGGAGATTTCCTTGTTGGTCGGCCAGATGTCCTTGAGGAACACGTCCTTGCCGTCGCTAGCCTTGCCGATGGGCTCGGTGGTGAGATCGATGTCGGTGTTGCCGGCAATGGCGTAGGCCACCACCAGCGGCGGGCTGGCGAGGTAGTTCATGCGCACGTCCTGGTGCACGCGGCCCTCGAAGTTGCGGTTGCCCGAGAGCACCGC
>CAMTXV010000022.1:0-3829 GCA_947085665.1 uncultured Sinobacteraceae bacterium
GAAGGCCGCCAGCTCGCGGAACTGGGCCAAGTCGAGTCGCAGCTTGCCGGCGACTTTCTTCATTGCCGGGATCTGGGCCTTGTTGCCGACGCGCGAGACCGACAGGCCGACGTTCAAGGCCGGCCGGATGCCCTGGTAGAAGAGGTCGGTTTCGAGGTAAATCTGCCCGTCGGTGATGGAAATGACGTTGGTCGGGATGTAGGCCGAGATGTCGCCGGCCTGCGTTTCGATGATCGGCAGCGCCGTCAGCGAACCCGTCTTGCCCGTGACCTTACCCTTGGTGTGCGCGGTGACGTATTCCTCGTTCACGCGCGCGGCGCGCTCCAGCAGGCGGCTGTGGAGATAAAAGACGTCGCCGGGGTAAGCCTCGCGGCCCGGAGGACGCTTGAGCAGCAAGGACACCTGGCGGTAGGCCACGGCCTGCTTGGAGAGATCGTCATAGACGATCAGTGCGTCCATGCCGTTGTCGCGGAAGAACTCACCCATCGCGCAACCGGCGTAGGGAGCGAGGTACTGCAATGCGGGCGATTCAGCCGCCGAAGCGGAGACGACGACCGTGAAGGCCATGGCACCGGTTTCTTCGAGCTTGCGCACGGTGTTAGCAATCGACGAGGCCTTCTGGCCGACGGCGACGTAGACGCAGAACACGTCCTTGCCCTTCTGGTTGATGATCGCGTCGATGGCGAGCGCGGTCTTGCCGGTCTGGCGGTCGCCGATGATCAGCTCGCGCTGGCCGCGGCCGACGGGCACCATTGCATCCACCGACTTCACGCCGAACTGCACGGGCTGGTCAACCGACTTGCGCCAGATCACGCCGGGGGCGATGCGCTCAACCGGCGAGCTTTCCTCGGCATTGATCGGGCCCTTGCCGTCGATGGGCTGACCCAGGGCATCCACCACGCGACCGAGCATGGCCTTGCCGACCGGCACTTCGAGGATGCGGCCGGTGGTCTTCACCGTGTCGCCTTCCGAGAGATGCTTGTAGTCGCCGAGCACCACAGCGCCGACGGAGTCGCGCTCGAGGTTCAGTGCCAGACCAAAGGTATTGCCGGGGAACTCCAGCATTTCACCGTACTGCGCATCGGAGAGGCCGTGCACGCGCACGATGCCGTCCTGCAGGCTGACGATGGTGCCGGTGTTGCGCGATTCCGCGCCGGCATCGAAGTTGCTGATGCGGGCCTTGAGGAGGTCGCTGATTTCGGAAGGGTTGAGCTGCATATTAGTTCTCTGTTCTTCGATTCTTCGCTGAATCTGGCTAGGCGGAGGCCTAGCTCAGGAGTGCGGCTTTGAGACGTTCCAACTCGCCGCTGGCTGAGCCGTCGATCACCAGATCGCCCGCCTTGATGGTGGCGCCAGTGATCAGTGTTTCATCGATGGCCCAAGCGATATCAACCGCGCGGTCGAGCTTCTTGGTGACGGCAGCCGACAGCGCGATCTTTTGCGCGTCAGCGACAGGGGCAGCGGTGGTGATTTCCACAGCGATGCGGGCTTCCGCCTCTGCCCGCAGCTTTTCATACTGGCTGGCAAGAGAAGAGGCTGCTTCAAGACGGCCGTTATCAGCCAGCAACTTCACCAACGAGGCGCCCTGCGTATCCAGCGAGCCTTTCAACAACTCGACGATGGCATTGGCGACATCACGCTTGGCGACGCCTGGCGCATGGATGGCCTTCGCCACTGCTGGCACGGCCACCGCCTCAGCAATCGCTGCGAGCTGCTTCGACCATTCGGCAAAGCTCTTGTTGGCCGAAGCCAATTCAAACACCGCCTTGGCATAGGGCCGCGCGAGAGTGGAAATTTCAGCCATGGACGTTCGCCTTAGATGCGTGCGGCGAGTTCGCCGATGACATCGGCATGCGCTTTGGCATCCACTTCGCGCTTGAGGATGCGCGAAGCACCCAGCACGGCGAGTTCGCCGACTTTGCCCTTCAGCACTTCGCGGGCCACAGCAATCTCGCGGTCCACCTCGCCCTTCGCCGCAGTGCGAATACGCTCAGCTTCAGCAGCAGCAGCGGCCTTGGCCTGCTCGAGCAGCTGCGCAGCCTGCTTGTTGGCAGCAGCAACGATTTCGGCGGACTGCTGGCGCGCGGACTTGAGCTCTTCGTCCGATTTTGCCGTTGCGTCTTTCAAAGACGCAGTGGCGCGATCGGCGGCAGCGAGGCCATCGGCAATTTTCTTCTGACGCTCTTCGATGGCCGCGAGCAGCGGCGGCCAGACGAACTTCAGGGTGAACCAGATGAGGATGCCGAAGGCAAGCATCTGGCCGAACAGGGTGGCGTTGATATTCATGATTTAACCGTATCAACGTGGGCAGCGCTTTCGCGCTGCCCACAATGAGGGCGTATTAGCCCTTGAGTGCAGAGATCAGCGGGTTGGCAACGCCGAAGTACATGGCGATGGCGACGCCGATGAGGAAGGCTGCGTCGATCAGACCAGCCAGCAGGAACATGCTGCCCTGGAGCTTGGGCATCAGCTCGGGCTGACGCGCAGCGGATTCAAGAAACTTCGAACCCATGATGCCGATGCCGATACAGGCACCGAAAGCGCCGAGGCCGATGATGATGCCAATGGCCAGTGCGGTGTTGGCCTGAACTTGGGCGATGAACTCCATTGTGTAGCTCCGAGGTTGTGTTGCTGGGAAGATGAAGGTTTGCTGCGGGTACTGCGAGACCGCTACGACTAATGCTTTTCGTGCGCCATCGAAATGTAGACGACGGTGAGCACCATGAAGATGAAGGCCTGTAGGCCGATGATGAGGATGTGGAAGATCGCCCAGGCCGCATGCACGGCGACGCCGAACAGACCACCAATGAAGCCACCCACACCAGTCAGCATGCCCGCCATCAGGCCGGCGATGAGCATGAACACCAGCTCGCCTGCATACATGTTTCCGAACAGACGCATGGCCAGCGAGACGGGCTTGGCGAGATACTCAACGATGTTGAGGAAAAAGTTAGGCAGGGCCAGCACCAGCTTGGTCGGCACGCTGTGCGCATGGAACGGGGCGGTAAACAGCTCAGCGATGAACCCGAAACCGCCCTTGACCTTGATCGAATAGAAAATGATCAGGCAGAACACCGTGAGTGACATCGCGAAGGTGGTGTTGATGTCCGCGGTAGGCACCAGGCGGAAATAGAAGTGGTGCGCCGCCTCGGCGCCCCAGATGGTCTGAACCACCCAGCCCGGAAAATCGAGCGGCAGAAGATCCATGGCGTTCATCACGAACACCCAGAGGAAGATGGTGAGCGCAAGCGGGGCAATGAAGCGGCGGTCGCCCTGGAAGCTGTCTTTTACCTGGCCATCGACGAACTCGATGGCGAGCTCGACGAATGCCTGCGTCTTGCTGGGCACGCCGGAAGTCGCCTTGCGCGCGATGCTCCAGAACCAGAGCAGAATGCCCATGCCGACGGCAAAACCGATGATCAGCGAGTCGATATTGAAAGAAAGACCAGCGACCTGCTGCACGTTGTGCTGCAAGTGGTGCTGGATATATTCGGTAAGGCCTCCGCCCCCCGTTCCTGTCGTTGCTTCGCTGCTCACGATTTCAATACGCCCGTAGTGGTCATGCGCAAATTAAATAGTGCCGACGCCAGCCCTGCGATAACGCCGCAGGTAAACGCCGCCGGCGATACCTTCCATTGAATGAGCGCCATCAGCGCGCCACCCATCACCACAAACCACTTGAGCAGCGTGGCCGTCGCCAGGCGGAAAAGCACCTGCCTGGCATCTCCCAATCGCGCTCTTGCATAAAAACCGCCGGAGACCAGCGTGGCGATTGCGATGAGCAAGGCACCCGCGGCAAACCCTTTGGCACTGGCCAAACCTGCCAGGA
>CAMTXV010000023.1:0-2686 GCA_947085665.1 uncultured Sinobacteraceae bacterium
CACCCGACTCAACCCGCGCTCGGCGCCGGCAGTGATCCTCAATGCGCGGGCCATGCTCGAAGCGGGCAAGCCTGCCGAGGCGCGCCAGCTGCTGCTGGCATTCGACCCCGCGCACGGCCAGCTACCCGAGCAGCATCAGCTGCTGTCGGAAGCCAGCCGGCAGCTCAACAATGTGGGGGATGCGCAGTTCGAAGCCGCCAACTACGAGCTGGCGCGCGGCGATCTACGCAGCGCACTCACGCAGGTGGATGCCGGTTTACGACTTTCCACTCTGAGCGAGCAGGAGCGCACCCGGCTCAACGCCCAGCGCGAGCAGCTCATTGCCCGCATTCCGCGCGCCGTGTTGTCGGACCTCGCCCGTCAACAGCGGCGCTGAAGCACGTTGTTTCAGGTGACCTTGGCGCGCTTGATGGCGTAGCTCATCAGGCCCGGTAGATAGCGGCGCAGGCGCACGAACAGCGCTTCCTTGGCGCCCACCAGCACTTCTTCCTTGCCGGCTTCCACCGCCGCCCAGATCTGCCGCGCGCATTCCTGAGCGGACATGCCGTTGAGCTGGCCGGTATCCATCAACCCATGGGCGCCGCCGTCGCCGGTGATGGCATTGAGCGAAACATTGGTGCGAATGAAGCCGGGGCAGACCAGCGTCACCTTCACGCCCTCGCGCCAGACCTCCGCACGCAGCGCATCGTAAAAGCCATGCAGCGCGTGCTTGGCCGCTGCATACCCCGAACGCAGCGGCGTGCCCACGTAACCCACCACACTGCTGATGGTGACGATGTGGCCGGCTTTTGCCGCCACCATGGCCGGCAGCACGGCCTTGGTCAGCGCCACGGAGGCGAAGAAATCTAGCTCGAAGATGCGGCGGTAGACCGCCATCTCGGTTTGCAGCACGGTGCTGCGCTGGCTGATGCCGGCGTTGTTCACCAGCACGTCAATGGGACCGAAGAAGGCAGCAGCCTTCTGGCTCGCAGACTCCGCGTCGAAGGCCGTGAGGTCCAGCGGCAGCACCGCCACCAGAGCCGGGTTCGCGCAGGCCTTCTTCACGCGCAGCAGCTCGGCTTCGCGCCGGGCCGAAAGCACCAGCTTGGCACCGGCTGCCGAGGCAGCAATCGCCATCGCCTCGCCGATACCGCTGCTGGCGCCGGTGATCCACACCACTTTGTCGCTGAGTTGAGTCATTGCTGCGGCCTGCCGGGTTGAGAGGCGGCGAGTCTACCTGCGGCGCAGCACCAGTACGGTATAGGCCAGACCGCAGAGCGCGCCGCCGATGATCAGCGTCCACGACAGTGCGGTATGAAAGGTATAGAGCGGGTGTGTGGAAAGCCGCCAGTGCAGGCCGAGGTGGATCACCAAAAACACCATCAGCGCCAGCCGGCTCGCCGCCCGCCATGGGCTGGAGGACTGATGCGTGGCCCAGACCAGTAGAGCGAACAGCGGCACATGCAGGGCCACAAAGGCATCTCGCGCGAGGGGCTCGGCAAGATCACGCAGCACATAGAGCAAGCGCCACTCGCGATGTCTGACGGCGTCGAGTTCGTGAGTGAAGAGAAAGCCAAGACCGAGGTAGAACAGCAGCGCTTTCATGAGAGGAGTCCAATCGCGGGGGAGCGCCCAAAAATAAAGCCCGCTGCGAAGAGCGGGCTTTACCTGCGGGGTCATGGCCGTCTGTCATTCCGTGCGGAGTAACGAGATTCCTCGCTGCGCTCGGAATGACAGGTTTGAGTCATTAGGCCTTTTCGAGCGCCTTGTCCCACTGGCCCATCGCAGCCAGGCCATTCATTTTGGCGCGGTGCAGGTGGGCAGCCTTGCCGGCGTCCACGTTCTTGCCACCCCAGGCCTTGAGGGCTGCGGCCTGCAGGGCGCGGCCGTAGCTGAAGGTGAGGCCCCAGGTGAAGCCGCCGATCTTGTTCATGGCATCGAGATGCGCGGTGGCGAGTTCATCAGCCTGGCCGCCCGAGAGGAAGGCGATGCCGGGCACGGCAATCGGCACACGGCGCTTGAGCACGCGCAGGGTGGCTTCCGCCACTTCCTGCACGCTGGCCTGATCGGCGCACTGGATGCCGGGCACCACCATGTTGGGCTTGAGGATGATGCCTTCCAGCATCACGCCCTGGGCCGACAGCTCGCCGAACACGGCGTCGAGCACCACGTCGGTGACTTCTTCGGTGACTTCAATCGAGTTCTCGCCGTCCATCAGCACTTCCGGCTCCACGATGGGCACGATGCCGGCTTCCTGGCAAAGGGCTGCGTAGCGGGCCAGGGCGTGGGCGTTGGTGTGGATGGCGTAGTCGCTGGGGGCTTCGTCGTTGATGGTGATGACGGCGCGCCACTTGGCGAAGCGGGCGCCGGCTTCCTTGTACTTGGCAAGGCGCTCGCGCAGGCCGTCGAGGCCTTCGGTGATGGTTTCTTCGTGGCCGCCGCCGGCCAGGGGCTGGGCGCCCTTGTCGACCTTGATGCCCGGAATCACGCCCTTGCTGGTGAGCAGCTCGGCGAAGCTGGGGCCGGCGAGCGACTTCTGGAACAGGGTCTCTTCAAACAGGATCACGCCCGAGGTGTGCTGCTCGAACCCGGGGGTGGTGAACAGCATGTCGCGGTAGGCCTGGCGGTTAGCCTCGGTGTTTTCCACACCGATCTTGTCGAAGCGCTTCTTGATGGTGCCGGTCGATTCATCGGCGGCGAGGATGCC
>CAMTXV010000024.1:0-19875 GCA_947085665.1 uncultured Sinobacteraceae bacterium
ACGACGCTCTTCCGATCTAGCAACAAGACCGCTGACGGCCGCGCCGAGAACCGCCGCGTCGAGTTCAAGGTCACCAAGCAGTAAGCTGCAAAACAAAACCGCCCCGCGCAGCACTGCGCGGGGCGGTTTTTTTGTGGGCGTGATCTTTTGCCGAAGCTGGGCGGCGCCTCCTTCCTCAGGTGACTACATCAGGCCCCTTGCGACCCGTCAGCTCAGTGACGCGCAGCAGCTTCTCGGCCACCGCCACCAGCGGCGCCAGCGCCTCGCGCGGGCTCATGCCGAGCAGCGTGGTCTCGCGTTCATAGCGCTCGAAATAGAGCCGCAGCGTTGCGCCCTTGGTACCGGTGCCCGAGAGCCGCACGATCAGCCGCGCCGCATCACCAAACACCACCCGCAGGCCCTGCGCGGTGGCACGGCTGCCGTCGATGGGATCGTCATAGGCAAACTCGTCGGCTGCTGTCACCTGCCACAGGCCGAGTGACTGGCCCGGCAGGGCTGCGAACTGGGCTTTGAGGCCATCCATCACCGCCTGCGCTTTCTCGCTCGGCAACTCGTCATAGTCGTGGCGCTGGTAGTAGTGACGCCCGAACTGCTGCCAGTGGGCGCTCGCCAGCTCCTGCATGCTGCGGCCCGTCACGGCCAGCACATTCAACCAGGCGAGCACGGCCCAGAGGCCGTCCTTCTCGCGTACGTGGGTCGAGCCGGTGCCAAAGCTTTCCTCGCCGCACAGCGTGATGCGATCGGCGTCGAGCAGATTGCAGAAAAACTTCCAGCCGGTCGGCGTCTCGAAGCAGGGGATGCCCAGCTGAGCCGCCACCACATCGGCCGCGCGGCAAGTGGGCATGGAGCGGGCAATGCCCACAACACCGTCCTTGTAGCCGGGCAGGCGATGCAGGTGGGCGGCCAGCATGGCCAGCGAGTCGCCGGGCGAGATGAACACGCCAGCGCCGAGAATCATGTTGCGATCGCCGTCGCCATCACTGGCGGCCAGCAGGGCAGGGGAGTCGGCGGCCAGCGAGCGATCAACCAGCGCCTTGGCGTAGATCAGATTGGGGTCTGGATGGCCGCCACCGAAATCTTCGAGCGGCGTGGCGTTGAGCAGGCTTTCGGCGGGGGCGCCGAGCAGATCCACCAGCAGACGTTGCGCATAGGGGCCGGTGACGGCATGCATGGCATCAAAACAGACGCTGCCGCCTCGCTTGAGCCAGTCGCGCATGCGCTCGAAGTCGAACAGCTTCTGCATGAGGGCGGCATAGTCGGCCACGCCGTCGATCACTTCCACCTCGGTTGCATCCAGGAGG
Organism: uncultured Sinobacteraceae bacterium; assembly: GCA_947085665.1. Taxonomy (GTDB): domain Bacteria; phylum Pseudomonadota; class Gammaproteobacteria; order Nevskiales; family Nevskiaceae; genus Stagnimonas. Next base: position 1,302 of record CAMTXV010000024.1, read on the forward strand.
CTCGTGCCACGGCGATCGAGGTCTATCTTCCCGCCCTCGGCAATGCGGTAGCTGCCCAGCTCGCGGGTGCGCGCGTAGATGCGGTCGGTGGTGGCTTCACCCGCCTGGCCGCCATTGCCGATGTTGAACTTCACGCCGAAGTCGCCATCGGGTCCTGCCGGGTTGTGACTGGCGCTGAACACAAAGCCGCCGGCCGCCCCCTTGAGCCGGATGAGATGCGACACGGCGGGTGTGGAGACGATGCCGCCCTGGCCAACGATGACCTTCGCAACTCCATTGGCAGCCGCCATGGCGATGGCAGTCTGGATTGCCGCGCGGTTGTGGTAGCGGCCATCGCCGCCAATCACCAGCGTCTTGCCCTTCAGCTCCGCTACGCAGTCGAACACCGACTGCAAGAGGTTTTCCAGGTAGTGCGGCTGCTGGAATACCGCGACCTTTTTGCGCAGGCCGGCGGTGCCAAATTTCTGGTCGAGATAGGGCTTGGTGCTGATTTCGCGCAGGGGCATGGTGTGGAGCTTGCAGACGCAGTGGGGAAGTCGCATATCTTAGGCCTGACATGAACATTCCTACCCTGCCTCGCTTGCCGCCGGCCTCGACCACCACACGTCGCCTGGCGCATCTCATCGATCTCTACGAGCGCAATTTCGCCTTGCTGGAGCAACTCAACCCAGAGCTGGAGCTGCCCTTCGACCATGCGATCTCGAAGTCGGCCAGCGATATGCCGTTGCATCTGCTGGTCGTCGAACGTTCGCCCTACACCGTCGAGTTTCGTCTCACCTACGAGTTCCGCGAGCCGACCGGCATTCGTCTGGCGCCGGACTTCTGGGTCAAGGTCTATCGCGATGCGCGCGTGGCCGAAACGCTGCGCTACACCGGCCGCCCGCCCTGGCTTGCACGGGAGGGCGATGTCGCCGAGGCGCAGGCCTATCTGCACGACCAGTGGAACCGCAACCTCATGCTCACCAAGTGGCTGGAGTATCTGCTGCACCACGGTCATGGCTTTGCGCACGTGGCACGTCCCCGAAAGCCCATGCCCGCAGGGCGCTAAAGCTCTGACACTACATTAAGTAGTTCAGCTAAAGCATTGAAAATGGTGAGTTATGACGTTCTGCCCACAATTGTTGTGGATAACTTCGTTGATAAAGCGGTCGATCGGCGCCGAAAGCCACGTCATTGCGACGATTCCCGGACTCAGACGATTTTCTAAGCAAGTAAAATAATTGAATAGAAACATGATCTTGTGGACTTGTTACGGCATTCTGACGAAAAAATGACGCTATTCCGGGCCTTTCCGCGTCTGCGCCTTTTTTTTGTGCATAACGTGCAATCGGTGTTGCTGCTGTGCACAAGGGCGATGCCTGCTGGCGGCTCGGGATCATTCGTGGCGCTGGACCCTCATTCGTGACCGTCGTCACAGAAGCAGCCCAGCAGCGGACCGCCACAGTCAATGTGCTCTGCTGTTCAGGGCTCGACCCGACTGGCGGCGCGGGATTGCAAGCCGATATCGAGGCCGTGTCTGCCCAGGGAGCCCATGCCCTGGTGGTGGCTACGGCGCTCACCGTGCAGGACACCTTCAATGTGGTGCAGAGCCAGCCGGTAGAAGCGGACCTGCTGCAACGGCAGCTCGCGGTGCTGCGCGCCGATTGCCGCATCGGCGCCATCAAGCTGGGTCTGCTGGGCAGTATCGAGCAGCTGCCGGTGTTGGCAGTGCTGCTGCGTGAAGCGAACTGCCCGGTAGTGATGGATCCCATCCTGCGCGCGGGCGGCGGTCGCAATCTGGTGGCGGAGCCCTTTGCCCTTGCGATGGCCGAGGCGCTGTTCCCTCTGTGCACCGTGCTCACCCCCAATGCCGCTGAGGCCCGGCGCTGGACCGGCTGCGAGAGCCTGCCGGCTGCCGCCAAAGCGCTGTTGCGTCTCGGTGTGCGGCACCTGCTGATCACCGGCGGCGACGAGCCTGAACCCTTGGTGCGCAATAGCTGGTATCACGCCGGCGGCGTGCAGCACTTCGAGCACGAGCGCATCGCCGGCACGTTTCATGGTGGAGGCTGCACGCTGGCGGCGAGCCTGGCCGCAAGGCTGGCGCTGGGTGAATCGGTGGAACAAGCACTCGGCAATGCCCAGAACTATGTGGCGCAATGCCTGCGAGGCGCCCGCGCCGTGGGGGCAGGGCGCGCGATACCGTACCGTCTGCAGGGTCATGCGCCATGAGCGGGCTGCCGGCGCGCGGCCTCTATGCCATCACTTCGTCAGCCGTCTGCCGAGACGAGTCCACCCTGCTGCGCGCGGTAGCGCAGGCCTTGCGTGGCGGTGTGGTGCTGCTGCAGTACCGCGACAAGCTCAACGACCTTGCCACGCGCCGTCGTCATGCGCAGGCGCTGCAGGCGCTATGCCGTGAGGCGAGGGTGCCGCTGATTCTCAACGATGGCCCGGCAGATGAAGTGGCCGCTGCGGGGCTCGATGGCCTGCATCTCGGCGAGAGCGATGGCGCGCTCACTGCGGCACGGCAGCAGCTGCCGGCAGCCATCATCGGCGCCACCTGTGGTCAGTCGCTGGAGCGCGCATTGGCGGCCCAGGCGGCCGGCGCCAGCTACGCCGCTTTTGGCGCGTTTTATCCTTCTGCCACCAAGCCGCTGGCGGCCATAGCACCCCTGAACCTGCTGAGCGAGGCACGTGCGCGGCTGGGTATTCCACTCTGCGCGATTGGTGGCATCACGCCGGAAAACGCTGCCCCCTTGATCGCCGCCGGGGGCTGATTACATCGCGGCGGTGGAGGGCGTGTTTGCCGCCACAGATATCGAAGCCGCAGCGCGGCGCTACGCGCGCCTGTTCGAGGCCTGAGCAGACGCCTACACTCCGCAGCCTTCGTCCCCCCAAGCCAGTCGAGTGCCTTCTGCCGTGTCTTCTCCGCTATCCGAAGAACTGTTCCGCCGCGCCCAACAAACCATTCCCGGCGGTGTGAACTCGCCGGTGCGTGCCTTCAAGGCCGTGGGCGGCACGCCGCGCTTCATCCAGGCCGCACAAGGCGCGTGGATCAGCGACGCGGACGGCCAGCGCTATGTTGATTACATCGGCTCCTGGGGGCCGATGATTCTCGGCCACCAGCACCCGGCGGTGGTCGATGCGGTGCGCACGCAGGCGCTCACCGGGTTTTCCTACGGCGCGCCCACCGAGGCCGAGGTCGACATGGCCGAGCTGCTGTGCCGCCGCGTGCCGCATCTGGACATGGTGCGGCTCTGCTCCAGCGGCACCGAAGCCACCATGAGCGCGCTGCGGCTGGCACGCGGGTTCACGGGCAGGAATCACATTCTCAAGTTCGAGGGCTGCTACCACGGCCATAGCGATGCCCTGCTGGTGAAGGCGGGCTCTGGCGCACTGACCTTTGGCGTGCCGTCCTCGCCCGGCGTGCCCGCTGCGTTCGCGGCCCTGACGCTCAATGCCATCTACAACGATCTGGATTCGGTGGCCGCCGCCTTTGCTGCCAAGCCGGACGACATCGCCTGCGTCATCGTTGAGCCAGTGGCCGGCAACATGAACTGCGTGCCGCCGGCGCCGGGCTTTCTCGAAGGCCTGCGCGCGCTCTGCGATGCGCATGGCGCGCTGTTGATCTTCGACGAGGTGATGACGGGCTTCCGCGTGCATGCCAAGAGTGCAACCGGCCTCTACGGTGTGCAGCCTGATCTGATCACCCTCGGCAAGATCATCGGTGGCGGCCTGCCGGTGGGCGCCTTCGGCGGCCGGCGCGAGGTAATGCACAAGCTCGCCCCGCTCGGCGCGGTCTACCAGGCCGGCACGCTCTCGGGCAATCCGCTGGCCATGGCGGCGGGCTTGGCGCTGTTGCGGGCGCTGGATGATGAGGCGATCTATACCCGTCTGGCAGCCAGCACCAAGATGATTCTCGACGGCCTGCAGCAGGCTGCGAATGCGGCTGGAGTGAAGTTCACCACCACCCAGGTGGGCAGCATGTTTGGCCTCTACTTCACCGACCAACCCATCCGCGGCTTTGCTGATGTCGGCGCCTGTGATCTCAAGGCGTTCAACGTGTTCTTCCACGCCATGCTGGAGCGCGGGGTGTATCTCGCACCCTCGGCCTATGAGGCCGGCTTTGTTTCGGCGGCCCACGGCGAGGTGGAAATTGCCCACACGCTCCAGGCAGCACGCGAGGCCTTCCAGCTCGTGGCGCAGTTTCAGGCTCAGGGGTAGCAAATGGCGGAGTCCGCACTGGCGCGCTTCCGCGCCAAGCTCAACAAGAGTGTCGGCGGCGACAGCTGGCTGACCCGTGATCTGGGCAGCCTCTTTGTCGATGAGGCGATCAAGCCCGACGCGCTCGAAGAGCTCGAAACCCGGCTGCTGATGGCCGACGCCGGCGTGGAAGCAACCACCTGGCTCATCGACAAGCTCGACGTGCAGCTGCGCGCTGGCAAGATCAAGACCGAGGCGCAGCTGAAGGCCGCACTCAAGAGCGCTCTGCTGGAGCTCTTGCTGCCTATCGCCAAGCCGCTGGTGCTGCCGACCTTCATCAAGCCCTTCATTCTGTTCGTGGCAGGTGTGAACGGTGTGGGCAAGACCACCACCATCGGCAAGCTCGCCGCGCGCTACCAGCGCGAAGGCAAGAAAGTGGTGCTGGCGGCAGGCGATACCTTTCGTGCCGCCGCCGTGGAGCAGTTGATGCACTGGGGCGAGCGGGCCGGGGTGCCGGTGCTCTCGCAGGGCGCAGGCGCAGATTCCGCCAGCGTGATCTTCGACGCCGTGCAGTCGGCCAAGGCGCGCGATTTCGACCTGGTGATTGCCGACACCGCCGGCCGCCTGCACACCCAGACGCACCTGATGGATGAGCTGCGCAAGGTCAAGCGTGTGCTGCAGAAGCACGACCCCTATGCACCCCATGAAGTGCTGATGGTGGTGGATGGCACCACGGGACAAAACGCGCTCAACCAGGCCGTGCAATTCCACGAGGCGATTGGCCTGACGGGCCTCGTGATTACCAAGTTGGATGGCACTGCGAAAGGTGGCATATTGCTGGCGATCGCCCGCCGGTTGTCCCTGCCCGTGCGATTTGTCGGCTTGGGGGAGGGGATGGAAGACCTGGAGCCTTTCGATGCCGAGGCCTATGTTGAGGCGCTGATTGGCGCCTAGATTTCAAGCAGACCAAAAGCACTCCAAGTACCCGTTCCAACAGCCAGTCTCACTAACCGGAAGCGCGCAGCCGCATGGCGGACATCATTCACTTTCACCGTGTCAGCCACCGCTATGAAGGCGCCGGTGAGGTGCTTTCCGATGTCACCTTCACGCTGGCGAAGGGCGAGATGGCGTTTCTCACCGGCACCTCGGGGGCGGGCAAGTCCACGCTGCTGAAGCTCATTGCGCTGCTGGAGCGTCCCACGCGTGGTCAGGTGATGGTCAACGGCCAGAACACCTCCGCGGTGAAGTCGGGACAGATCCCCGCTTTCCGTCAGCAGATCGGCGTGGTGTTCCAGAACTTCAATCTGCTCTACGACCGCACGGTGTTCGACAACGTCGCCCTGCCACTGGTGATTCGTGGCATCGGCTTCGAAGACATCGGCCGCCGGGTGCGTGCCGCACTCGATGCCGTGGGACTGCTGGGCAAGGAAAAGGTCATGCCGCTGACGCTCTCTGGCGGAGAGCAGCAGCGTGTGGGCATTGCCCGCGCCATTGTGGCCAAGCCGCAGCTGCTGCTGGCCGACGAGCCCACGGGCAACCTCGACCCCAACATGGCGCGCGAGGTGATGGAGCTGTTCCGCCGCTTCAACGAAGTGGGCGTGTCGGTGCTGGTGGCCACGCATGCCGTGGGTCTGATCAAGAAGCTGCCGTATCGCGTCATCCACCTCGACAAGGGCCAGCTCACCACCCGGCAGTCGCCCGATTTGATGGAGAAGACCGTTGACTTCGGCTAAAGCCAGCGCCACCGCCAATGCCGGCGCGCGTGCCGGTGCAGAGCTGCGCCCCAATTTCGTCTCGCGCTTCGCCCAGGGCCATGCCCGCGAAGTGGCATTCACGCTCAGCCGCTTTTATCGCAATCTCTCCGGCGCGCTGCTGACCTGCTTCGTCATCGGCATCACGCTGGCGCTGCCGGCGAGCCTGCACACGATGGTGCGCAACATCAATGCGGTGAGCTATTCCTGGGAGAGCACGCTGCAGGCTTCGCTGTTCCTCAAGGACAGCACCACGGCCGCGCAGGCCAATGCGCTGGTGGCCAAGCTCAAGACCCGCCCGGGCGTGGCCGAAGCCATCTACATCACCCGCGACCAGTCGCTGGCGGAGTTCAAGGCACTCTCCGGTTTCGGAGCCGCGCTCGATCTGCTCGAAACAAACCCGCTGCCCGCGGTCATCACCATCACCCCGGTCAAGGGTGTGGAGCGACCGGTGATCGACGCGCTGGTGGTGGAACTCAGCCAGCTGCCGGAAGTGGAGGTCGCCAAGCTCGACCGCCAGTGGCTGGATCGTCTTTACGCCGTGCTGGCGCTCATCCAGCGGCTCGTGCTGCTGATTGCGGCCGTGTTGGGGCTGGCGGTGATCGTGATCGTCGGCAACACCATCCGCCTCGACATTGAGGCCAAGCGCGCCGAGATTGTGGTGATGAAGTTGATCGGCGCCACCAATGGCTTCATTCGTCGGCCTTTCCTCTATACCGGCCTCTGGTATGGCCTGGTGGGCGGGGCCATCGCCTGGGGTCTGGTGTTCGGCGCGGTGTTCGCCCTCTCGCAGCCGGCCCGCGAACTGGCGGGGCTCTACGGCTCGGACTACCGCCTGCAGGGTCTGCCGCTGGACGCCACACTGGTGATGTTCGCGGCCGGCATTGTGCTGGGCTGGATCGGTGCCTGGTGGACGGTTTCGCGGCATTTAAGCTCCATTGAGCCACAGTAGCGCGCAGTAGCCGGCAAAAAGGCTGCTGCGGCAGCCCTTTTTGCGTTGATAGTCCGGCTCGATAACCTCTGATGGAACTCGTTATTTCCTTATTCAGCCCGCAAGGCGCAACTTATTGCCCGCTTAGCAGTCATATTGCACGAGTGCTAACCTTATTGGCCTCATTGGGAGATTGACCGATGACTACCGCTTTAGCTTTACGTCACAACAACCTGCCGGCGCTGCTCACGGGCAGCCTCGATGCCTACATCCAGCACGTCAGCCGCATTCCGGTGCTCGACGTCGCCGAAGAGCAGCGCCTCGCGCGCCAGCTGCACGACACCAACGATCTCACCTCGGCCCAGAAGCTGATCGTCAGCAACCTGCGCTTCGTGGTGCACATCGCCCGCGGCTACCAGGGCTACGGCCTTGGCATGGCCGACCTGATCCAGGAGGGCAATATCGGTTTGATGAAGGCTGTGAAGCGCTTCGATGCCGACAAGGGCGTGCGCCTCATCAGCTTTGCCGTGCACTGGATCAAGGCCGAGATCCACGAATACATCCTGAAGAACTGGCGCATCGTGAAGATCGCCACCACCAAGGCGCAGCGCAAGCTGTTCTTCAATCTGCGCGGTGCCAAGAAGCGCCTGGGCTGGATGAACGCCGCTGAAGTCCAGACCATCGCCAAGGACTTGAACGTCAAGCCCGAGGAAGTGATGCAGATGGAGGCGCGCCTTGGCAACGCCGACATGAGCTTCTCTGCCACGCCCAGCGATGGCGAAGAAGCCTACATGCCGGAGGACTACCTCGCCGATGCCCGCAACGACATCGCGGCCATTGAGGAAGCCGAATGGCAGGACGCGCGCGAAGAGAAGATGCGCGGTGCCTTGGTCAGCCTCACCGTGCGCGAGCGCGACAGTCTCAGCCGCCGCTGGCTCGCCGATGGCGAGAAGGCTGGGCTGCAGGAGCTGGGCGATGAGTATGGAGTCTCTGCCGAGCGCATCCGCCAGATCGAAGTGGCAGCAATGAAAAAGCTGCGCAAGGCCATCGAGTCTTCAGAGGCTTAGGCTCCTCGGCAGCAAAAAGCCCGCGCAGTGCGCGGGCTTTTTTTGTGGTGCTCTGTCCCTGCGTAGATTCAAATGAGCCGCAGTCATCTAGGCGGCTATCTGCCGGACAGTATTGAGCCGTCATCGAACGCTGTCTTCGCAATCCAGTCAGCGACCGTTTTAAATCGCCGAATTTTGCCGGCCTGTCGGTGACTCAGCAGGTAGATGTCGCGCTGAAACTCCGGTTCCTTGCTGAGGCGAAGCAACGGGGTGCGATCCACCGCGAAGCAGGGGAGCAGGGCCAGTCCAAGGCCCGCCTCGCAGGCGCGAATCAGCCCCGACATCGAGCTGCAGCGAAACTTCGGTGCGGCGGCTGGGACGTTCCTGGCAAGCCATTTCGTTTCCGCTGCATCCATCAAATCCTCGTTGAATGCCAGCCAGGGCAGCTCGCTCCATCGGTTGCGCGAAGGCCGCTTGAACGCTCGAGCCCCGTAAACAGCCACTCCAACGGTGCCGATCTTGCGCATCAATATCGACGCATCTTCGCGCGGACGTGCTGCCCGCAGCGCAAGGTCGCACTCACCCCGGTTGAAAGAGAGCACTTGGTTATCTGCAATCACCTGAATTTCAATTTCAGGGTAGATCAATCGAAGGTCTGGAAGCCTGGGGATCAACCAGTCATTGAGCATCACGTCCACCGATGTGATGCGAACCGGCCCCTTGATGGCTTCTGAATCCCGGTTGGTGTCGGACAGCAGCGCGTGGACGCTTCCCTCGATCTGCTCGGCTTCTGCGAGGAACATCCTGCCGGTATCCGTTGGCTTGTAGCCATCCGATCCACGAACGAAGAGCCGCGTCTGAATCGCCCTCTCGGCCGCTGCCAGACGGCGGCTGACGGTTGAGGTCGTCACGCCAAGGTGGCGTGCCGCAGTGCGCATGCTGCCGCTGTGCGCGAGTGCGACGAGGATGGGGATGTCATTCCAATCAAAGCGGTCTGCGCTGCTGGCCATGGGGAGTCTCATTAGTGCAACGCAACTTTGCAGCACAGGGAATGCTCGCAGCAAATCCGCAGGTGTACCGTTCGCTCACTTTAAAACGCGAGTTCGCCATGCACCCCGACGCCTCATTACTCCCTGCGATGCCAGCTCCTGAAAGCGGCCTGAATGCAATGTCCTTGTTCGGACATCGCTGTGCACTCCATGCCCATGGCTCGACCCTGATGCTGAGTGAGGCTGAGAATGACTGCAAAGCGCACGACCATGGCCAGCCTGGCCATCGCTGTGGCGAGAGTGAGCCGGTTCGCAAGCTGGTTCTCAAGTATCCGCTGATCGACGAGCTGCTCGACGCGCGCCGCGCCGTGTTCGGCGGGCCAGAGAGCGAGGCCGTTTTTGTGGGCTACCGCAACCACGCTTATCACATCCTCAACTTTGCACGTCAGTGGATTGCGCCGTCCGCAGAACGCGATGACAAGATCGCCATCGCCGCCGTCTTTCACGACATCGCAGCCTGGCCCACCGGAAACCTCGACTACCTGAGTCCATCAGCAGACCAAGCGGAGGCCTATCTCGACGAGATTGGGCGCAGCGAGTGGAAACAGGAAATGCGTCTGATGGTGGAGATGCACCACAAGATCACCGCCTATGAAGGTGCATACAAGGAGTGGGTGGAGCCGGTTCGCCGCGCCGACTGGTGCGACGTTTCGTTCGCGATGTTCCGCTTCGGGCTGCCCAAAGCGTTCGTCGATGAGGTGCGTGCAGCCTTTCCAATCGCACCCTTCTATCCGCAACATGTCTACAAACTCAGCGCCTTGTGGGCGCTGCGCCACCCGCTGAATCCTGCCCCCATCTTCCGCTGGTAACCGGCCTCTGATCGGGTGCGATCCACTGACAGCTTCAGGTCAAGGACGAGGTGGGTTGCGAGACTGCAGCCAGCCAAGACGGTTGATTACTTCGGGTTCTGACTGTTTGCTCTGGACCACAAAAAAGCCCGCGCACTGCGCGGGCTTTTTTTGATCACTCGAGCCCTGAGCTTCAGGTCGCAGGAGCGGTCTCCACGGGCACCGCATTGGGGTCGTCCAGCTGAGCGGCGCTCTGGTTTTTGTCGAGTGCCACCTTGGCATAGCCGGCTTTGCCCATGGTTTCGATCAACACCACCACTCGCGCGTAGTCGATACGGGGCGCTGCTTTCACATAGACCAGTTCCTTGCTGTATTCCTCAGCCTGCTGAATCAGCTTCGCGGGCAGCTCTTCGAACAACACCGGCTCGGCAGTGCCGTCGAGACCGAACTGGAAGTAATAGCTGCCCACATCATCGATCAACACATACATCGTCGGCTTGGGCTTCACATTGTTCGGCGGCGGAGTGTTCGACTTCTTGGGGATCTCGATCACCAGCTGGTTCATCATCGCCGGCATCGACACCATGAAGATGATCAGCAGCACGAGCATCACGTCGACCAGCGGCGTGACGTTGATTTCGGCCACCGGCGCGTCTTCGCCGACGTCCTGCTTGATACTTGCGCCCATCTTCTAAGTCTCCAAAGTGTGCGTCCGGGGCGAACCGTGCCGACGGACTGATTAGTGATGATAACGCGCACCCGTGGGCCGAGTCAGGCTCGGAGCCATGGTCGCGAGAGGTAGGGATGACCCTACACAAAATCCATGCCGCCAAAATCCCTGCCGCAACACCTACAATGGCGCATGGCTCTCTCCGCACAGGTTCCAGCAAGCACCACAGTTCGTGGCTGGCGTGCGCATGCCTGGGCTTGGGTGCTGTTTCTGGCCCTCTTCAAGGGGCTGGTGCCGCATGCAGCGCTCGCAGCGGCGCTCATGCCGGGCGGTCCGGCACTGCTTTGGTGCGCGCCCGGCAAGGCGCCAATCGACGATCGCAGCGCGGCGGCTGAAACTCCGGCCAGTGCCCAGCATTGTGTCTGTGCCACCTTCGGTGGCGATGCCGCCAGCGGCTTGCCAGAACCTGCACTGCGGTCCGAGACCGCGGCGCACGAGCAGCTTGCTCTGCCTGCGGTCCATTCTGTGGCGGAGCACACGCTGTGGTTGCCGCCTGCGCGGGGCCCGCCTTCGGCTTGAAATCGTTTGCCTGAATGACTGCGCCTCGCGCGGTTCTCATCGCCATCGCTTTTCGAGAAACCCATGAAATTCCCCTTTGCTTTACTGGCCCTGCTGTTCGCAGGTGCCAGCCTGGCCGCGCCCCTGTCTATCGACGGCGCCTACAGTCACCCCACGGCGGCTCCCGGCGTGCCGGGTGTTGGATTTTTCACCGTCAGCAACAGCGGCAAGTCGGCTGATCGACTGTTATCGGCGACGAGTCCCGCCGCCGGCCGTATCGAGATTCACCGCAGCAGCCTGCGCGATGGCGTGATGCAGATGCGCGCCCTCTCTGAAGGTGTGGTGGTGCCGGTGGCAGGCAGCGTGCAGTTCGCCCCCGGTGGTCTGCACCTGATGCTGTTCGACCTCGCAGCGCCGCTGAAGGCCGGGCAGCGCTTGCCCGTGACCTTGCAGTTCGAACGTGCCGGTGCGGTGTCCGCCCTGTTGGAGGTGAGGGCCCGCGAGGCCGATGCCGACCCGCATGGTGAGCACGCGCACCACGGCCACGCGCACTAGCGCCACGCCCTAGCCCCATTCGCTGACCACTGTTCCCGCATCGGGCACTGCTGCCCGCTGTGGGGCCGATGGCGGCCGTCTGCACTCCATTTTTCTCAAGGATTTCCCCATGCATTTTTCCAGCACCTTGCGGGGCTTCGGCCCTGTCTGCCTGTTTCTTTCCTTCTCCCTCGTGAGCCCCTTGACCAAGGCGGACCACAGCACCGCACACCAACTCGACACGGTCACGGTCACGGCCGTGAATCCCTCCACCCAGAACAGCCTCGCCGATGCCCGCGCTGAAGTGGCTCGCACTGCGGGCGGTGCCACGGTGGTGGATGGCGCCGACCTGCGCGACCAGCGCGGTGGCACGCTCACCGACGCCCTGGGCCAGGCTGCTGGTGTGTTCGCACAGAGCCGCTTCGGCAGCCAGGAAATGCGTCTGTCCATTCGCGGCTCCGGCCTGCAGCGCACCTTTCACCTGCGCGGAATCAATGTGCTGCAAGACGGCGTGCCGCTGAACCTGGCCGACGGCAGCGGTGACTTTCAAAGCATCGACACCCTCGCGGCCAGCCACATCGAAGTCTTCCGCGGCGCCAATGCCCTGCAGTACGGCGGCGCCACGCTGGGTGGCTCCATCAACTTCGTCACCGATACCGGCTACAGCGCCAGCCCCGAGTTCCGTCTGGAAGGGGGCAGCTTTGGCTACCAGCGCGCCTATGCCGCTTCGGGGTTTGTGAACGGCAAGGTCGATGGCTTCGCCTCGCTGGGCTACTACGGCGCCGATGGCTTTCGTGATCACGCACAGCAGCGCGAGTTTCGCCTCACCAGCAATGTTGGCTACCGGCTCGCCAATGGCATTGAGAACCGCACTTTCCTCACGGTGACGCGCTCCGACTCCGAGCTGCCCGGCAACCTCACCAAGGCGCAGTTGCAGAGCAATCCTGAGCAATCCAACCCCGGCAATGCCAGCACCGCGCTGGATAGCCGCCGCGATACCGAACTGGTGCGCATTGCCAACAAGTCGGTGGCGCGCGTGAGTGAAAACACCACCACCGAAATTGCGGTGTACGCCGCCCGCAAACGGCTTGACCACCCCATTTTCCAGGTACTGCTGCAAGACAACTACGACTACGGTCTTTCACTGCGACTCATCAACACGGCCGCGCTGGCGGGCAAGAGCAACCGGCTGGTGCTGGGCATCAACCCCTCCTACGGGCTCACCCGTGGCGATAGCTTCGTGAACCTGCCCAACAACCGCTTGCAGGGCGCACAAACCGACAGCTACCGCCAGGCCGCCACCAACTTCGTGGCCTACGGTGAAAACCAGTTCGGCATCACCGATCGCCTCACCCTGGTGGCCGGCGCTCAGGCATTTGCTGCCGCCCGCAACAACCGTGACGACCTGGTGCTCACAGGCCAGAGCAACGGCAGCTACAAGCGGGAATACCTCGGCTTTGCACCCAAGATCGGTGCGCTCTACGCCGTGCAGCAGGGCGTGCAGCTGTTCGGCAATGTCGCCGGCAACTTCGAGCCGCCGAGCTTCGGCGAGGGTCCGCAGGTGATTGCCGGCGGTCCGCTCCAGGCGCAGCGCGGAGTCACTGCGGAAATCGGCACCCGTGGCGAGCGGGATGGTCTGAGCTGGGACTTGAGCGTCTACCGCGCCGAGCTGCGCGACGAGCTGCTCAGCGTGCAAACGCCGGTTGGGGGCAACCAGACCAGTGGCGTCACCGTGAATGCGGGTCGCACCGTGCACCAGGGCATCGAGGCGGCAGTGGCCATCAAACCGCTGGCCTGGGCCACGGTGCGTCTCAACGGCCTCTACAACGACTTCGCGCTCGACAACGACGCCGCCTTCGGCAACAACACCCTGCCTGGCATTCCCCAGTTTTTGCTGCGCAGCGAATGGCGGGCTGACATCGGCCAGCAGTTCGTGGCCGTCACCACCGAGACGGCGGATAAAACCTTCATCGACTTCGCCAACAGCTTTGCAGCCGATGGCTACACCGTGTTCGGCCTCAAGACCGGCGGCACGCTGTTGCCGGGTCTCGGCTGGTTTGCGGAGGCCCGCAATCTGGCCGATAAAAAATACGCCGCCAGCACGGGCGTGATCCGCAATGCCATGGGCAATGATCAGGCGCAGTTCCTGCCCGGTGACGGCCGCAGCGTGTATGCAGGGCTGACATGGACTCCGTAAGCGCGGTCTCTTCGCAGCATCCGGGTTTGCGCCGCTGGCACCGGCGCATTGCCTGGGTGGCACTTGTCGCAGTGCTCACCTTCACGCTCACAGGCCTGCTGCATACGGTGATGGCGCGCTTTCAGCCCAAGCCCGCGCAGTTCAGGCCGCCACCGCAGCCAGTACTCGCCGTGGCGCTGCCGGCACCGGCTGTGGCGCTGGGCGCAGCAGGCATCGAACAGGTACTGGGCTTGCGCCCAGTACACGATGGCGAGCGCTGGCTTTGGCGAGCACAGCTGGCCGATGGCCACGTGCGCTATCTGGACCCGGAAACGGGGGCAGCACCCGTGGGCGATGCCGAGCGTGCGCACGCCGAACGGCTCGCGCGCTGGTATGCCGGCGAGGCCGCTGCCACCGTGCGAGAAGCGAGCCTGCTCACCGGCTTTGATGGCGACTACGGCTGGATCAACCGGCTGCTGCCCATCTGGCGTGTGCAGTTCGACCGGGCCGATGGACTCACGTTGTACGTGAGCACCGAAGACGACCGTCTCGCCACCATCACGAATACCCGCAAGCTGGTTTTTCAGCGGGTGTTTCGCGCGGTGCACAGCTGGAGCTGGCTGCCCTCGCCGTTGCGCAATGCCTGGATCAACACGCTGCTCGCAGGCATTGCCATCACCGTACTGCTGGGACTCACCCTCAGCCTGCGCAGCCGGGCAGGGCGACGCTTCAACCTGCGACGCCTGCATCGCGTCGGCGGCGTCACCGTCTCGCTGGCCCTGCTGGCCTGGGCCCTGAGCGGTTTTGTGCACGCGCTCGGCAATGTCGAGCGTGAGCGTGCCTATTCGCCGCAGCGCCCGCTGCAGCTCGCCAGCGCCCAACTCACGGCGGCACTCTGGCAGCCAGCAGAGGCCGCCAGCGGTGCGACTTTGGTGGCGCTCCAGCAGCAGTCCGTCTGGCGCTGGGCGCTCAAGCCGCCGGAAACCACCACCGGGCGCGGGCTGGCCATGGGCGAGCACCAGCACCATGCGCAACACAAACCCGTGGATTCGACGGGGCCCGCAGCACGCTACGTTTCGGCCGTGGATGGTCAGCAGATTGCCGATGGCGAATCCCAGCACCTTGCCGAGTTGATCGCACACTTCGGCCTGCAAGGCGGCGCTGAAGACGCCACGGTCGTGCCGCGATTTACCCCGGAGTACGGCTTCGCATTCAAGCGTCTGCCGGTGTGGCGTATCGAGCAGCCCGATGCCGAGCACAGCGCGGCGTTCATCGACCCCAGCAGCGAGCGGCTGGCGGCCACCATCACCGATGGCGACCGCCGTGCGGGAGCCCTGTTTTCCTACGCCCACAAGTGGGAGTGGGTGACGCCCCTGGCCGGCAAGGGCTGGCGTGACGGCCTCAGTGGCGCCATGGCGTTTCTGGTGGTTGGGGTGGCGCTGGGTGGCACGCTGCTGCGGCGGCGCCGATGAGCCCGCAGCCGCTGCGTCGCGTTGGCGCGGTACAGTCGCACCCCCGCGATTTCTCCGCCTCGGTGCCCGTCTCATGAAAACCCGCCGTTCACTGCGGTCGCTGCTGCGGCTGGTGATGACGCTTGCCGCTCTACAACCGGTGCAGGCTGGGTCAGCGCAAGAGCGCATCATCACACTCGCCCCGCATCTGGCCGAGCTGGTGTGCGAGGCCGGCGGCTGTGAGTCATTGGTTGCAGTGGGTGCCTACAGCAACTATCCGCCCGCAGTGCAGGCGCTGCCGCAGGTGGGCGATGTGGCGCAGCTCAATCTCGAAGCGGTGCTGGCCCTCAAACCCACACGCGTCATTGCCTGGACTGGCGGCACGCCTGCGGCCCAGATGGCGCGGCTGAAGACCCTTCAGCTGCCGGTGACCAGCCTGCGCTTCGAGCGCCTCGATGACGTGGCGACGGCGCTGATCGAGCTGGGCAGCGTGCTGGGCACCCAGCCCATCGCCAATGCCGCAGCCCAGCGGTACCGCCAGCAGTTGCAGCACCTGCGCGCGGCGCATGCGGGTGCAGCGCCGGTGCGGGTGCTCTACCAGATCGAAACCGCGCCGGTGTACTCCATTAACCGGCACAGTCCCATCAGCGAGGCCATCACGCTCTGCGGTGGCATCAATGTGTTTGCGCAGCTGCCCACGCTGGCGGCGCCGGTGAGCGACGAGGCCGTGCTGGCGGCACAGCCGCAGCTGGTGGTGCATGGCCCGGCCGACACAGCGGCGGTTGCGGCCTACTGGTCGCGCTTTGCCAAGGCCGCAAGGGTGCAGCCACGGCGCGTCGCCATCGACCCCGACCTGATTGCACGCTCGGGCCCCCGCCTCACCGAGGGCGTGCAGCAGCTCTGCCAGGCACTGGATGTGGTCCGAAAGAATCAGTAACCGGGCCTGCCTCATTGCCTTGTCGCCGTTCAGTCAGTAGCGTTCACGCCCTGCTGTTGGGGTTGAGCGCAAGGGGTAAAAACAATATGGCGCTGGTACTCGTCCGCCACCTACCGGTCGCGCTCGAAAAAGGGATTTGCTACGGCCGTACAGATGTGCCGCTGTCGCCTGAATCGCAGGCGCAGCTGCCGGAGTTCACGCGTAAGCTCATTGCCGAACATGGGCCGTTCGACACGGTGTTCACCAGCCCACGGCAGCGCTGCCGCTGGCTGGCCGATGCCATCTCGGTGAAAACCACTGTGGAGCCAGCACTGGCCGAAGTGGATTTCGGCCGCTGGGAAGGCAAGCGCTGGGTGGATATCCCCAAGAAGGACATCGACGACTGGACCAGCAGCGTGCTCACCTATTCACCGGGCGGTGGTGAATCACTGCTGGCCATGGCCAAGCGTGTGGGCCCCTGGCTGGAACAAACCGTGGCCTACGCGCAGCGCAACAACACCACGGTGCTGGCGGTGACGCACGGCGGTCCCATTCGAGTGGCGCTGGCCATGGCCAAGCGCCTGCCGCTGGAGAAGGCAATGGACATCCCCGTGGGCTTTGGCTGGGCGGTGCGCTTCGGCTGATCGGCTGCGCGCGCCCCCTGGCGGCGCAATGTCATGCAACCGTCGTCGCGGCGTCACAGACGCTGTGCATTCTCCGCGCCCGCGATGAGGGCTGCAGGTTTGGGCTGGCTCGTCGCGCTACTTGCCCAGGGACGGTGCAGCCACTCACTCGGAGTTCCTCATGGGCGCACCCCACCGTCGTCGTTTCCGCAAGCTTTCAGCCCCTGGTCGTCTGAGCCGTCGTGGCTTCCTCAAGGGTTCGGCACTCGCGCTTTCGGTGCCGCTGCTCCATGCCTGCGGCACCAGCGATAAACCCGCACTGCCTGCCGGCCCGGCGCCAGTGCCCGGCACACCGACTCTTCCGGCTGCGCCCACCATGGCGGCGTTTTTGCACGGCGTGGCTTCGGGCGACCCCCAGGCCGACCGCGTGATTCTGTGGACGCGAGTCACTGTCGATGCGGCCACTGTCACGGCCGGCACGCCAGTGCTGGTGGAATACGTGATGAGCCTCGCCACCGATCTGTCGGCGCCGGTGAAAACCGGCAGCTTCGTCACGGGCGCCGAGCGCGACTACACCGTGAAGCTCGACCCTGCGGGCCTCGCCAGCTACACCAGCTACTACTACCAATTCAGCGTGACGCTCGCCGACGGCATGGTGATGCGCTCGGCCATTGGCCGCACCAAGACCGCGCCCAAGTCGGGGGATACCGACCGCCTGCGCATCGTCAGCACCAGCTGCCAGAACTTCAGCTTCGGTTTCTTCAATCCGCTGGGTGCCATTGCGGCGAAGGCGGCCGATCTCGACCTGATGCTGTTCCTCGGTGATTACATCTACGAAACCGGCGGCGCTTCGCAGGTGGATGGCCGCGATCACTTTCCCGCCAACGAGATCATCTCGCTCAGCGACTACCGCAGCCGCCACGCCCAGTACAAAACCGACCCCGATCTACAGGAATGCCACCGGCAGCTTCCCTACATCGCGGTGTGGGACGACCACGAAACCACCAACAACTCGTATCGCGCCAGTGCCGACAACCACACCGAGGGCGCGGATGCCGAGGGCTGCTGGGAAGAGCGCATGGGCTGGGCGATTCGCGCTTACTTCGAGTGGATGCCGATTCGCGACAACGCCTCCACCGCGTTTGACGCTCCCACCGCTGTCGCCTGCCCTAGGGTGCCGCTCTCCGGGTATCTGCCCGAAGGCAATGGCCGCATCGACCGCAGCTTTGCCTACGGCGATCTCGTCGACATCATCATGCTCGACACCCGCGTGCAGGCGCGTGCCGTGCAGAACGGCACCGCTACGGTGACGCCGGAGCAAACCATTCTGGGTGCGGCCCAGCGCGAGCGCCTGCTGGCCAGCCTGAGCGCCAGCACCGCGCAGTGGAAACTCATCGGTCAGCAGATGACCTTCGCGCCCATCAAGGTGGTGCCGCTACCAGAGGCCCAGGGCGGCACCTTCTTGAACGAAGACGCCTGGGATGGCTACCGCTTCGACCGCAACGCCGTCATGAACCACCTGGCCGAAAACAGCATCGACAACGTGGTGGTGCTCTCGGGCGACACCCATGTGGTCACTGCCTTCGACCTGCCCATCGAACCCAGCGACCCCACCCAGTACAACCCGGTGACGGGCGAGGGCTCGCTGGCGGTGGAGTTCAGCAATTCCGGGGTGGCGAACGTCGGCATTCTGGGCGAGTTTCTGATGGCGAATAACCCGCATCTCAAATACGCCAACATCGCCGAGCGCGGCTACCTGCTGCTGGACATCACCGCCGAGCGGACCCAGGGCGAGTATTTCTTCACCGGCCTGCCGTTCACGCGCGACGCCACCGAAACCTTCCGCCGCGCACAAGTGGTGGCGGCCGGCAGCAACCGCATGACGCTGGGTGCGCTGCCCTC
>CAMTXV010000025.1:0-6797 GCA_947085665.1 uncultured Sinobacteraceae bacterium
ACAGGCTGAAGGGCTGAGCTATCTGTATCTGGGCTACTGGGTGGGTGGCTCGGCCACCATGGACTACAAGCGCCACTACCGTCCGCTGGAACAGTTTGATGGCAGTGGCTGGCGCCCCTTTGAGGCCGGCGACCCCGCCCCTGCGGAGCCCGCGTTGCCCCCACCGGGGCCAGCGACCATAATGCGCACCCTTTAGCCACACCTAAGTCGTAAATGTCGAAAGAAGATCAGATCGAGATGGAAGGCGTCATCGCTGACGTGTTGCCCAACACCATGTTCCGCGTGAAGCTCGAAAACGGGCACATCGTCACCTGCCACATCTCCGGTCGCATGCGGAAGAACTACATCCGCATCCTCAACGGCGACAAGGTGCGCGTTGAGCTGACGCCCTACGACTTGAGCAAGGGCCGCATCACTTTCCGCGACAAGTAGTCCGCTCCGCAGCGAACACCGCCTGCCCCCTCACTGGAGTGCTGCAGGCATCAAGCCTAACGGGATTCCACCAGTGCCGCCGCGCGATCAATCGCGGCGATGCCGGCCTGGCGGAAGGCAGCATCCCCGTAATACTCCATCACCCTCGCCCGCCCCGCCGCACCCATCGCGGCAGCGGCCTGCGGCTGGCCCGCCAGCTCGGCAACCGCCTGCGCCATGGCGGCGATATCGCCCACGTCGCAGAGCATGCCGGTCACTCCCGGCAGCACGGTGCGCTGCATTTCACCCACGCGGCTGGCCACCACCGGCAGGCCGGCGCGCATCGCCTCGTGCGCGGCAATGCAGAGCCCTTCGTGATGCGAGGGTTGCAGATACGCGTGCAGCGAGGCGAGAAAGCGCTCGGGCTCGTCGACAAAGCCAACCAGGCTGACGTTGTGGAGGCCTGAGGCTGCGATCTGCGTCTGCAGGGCGCGGCGTTCACAGCCATCGCCGCCAATGACGAACTCCAGCTGTTCGGAGAGCTGTGGCTGCTCCTGCTGCAGCCGTGCGGCGATCTCGAAGATGTGGTTAAAGTTCTTGTCGGCGTGCAGTCGGCCGAGGCTGCCCACGCGAAAGCGCTTCCCAGGCTTCCAGGCGCTGGCCTGCGCCGCATACGGGCAGGCGCGAAACAGCGGCCAGATAGCGATGCGATCTGGAGCGATGTTGAGCGCGCTGGCGGCAAAGTCGGCCACGGTACGCGAGTCTGCGACCCACAGGGCCGTGAGCCGGCGGGTGAGACGCAACAAGCGCTGGCGCCGTGGCTTGAGCCAGGCATTGTGCTGCCAGCTCACAACCGGCACCCGGCAGAGACTGCCGATGATGCCGCCATACATGGTGGCGCGGGTCAGCGAGGTCCATAGCAGATCAGGGCGGTCTTCGCGCAGGATGCGCAGCAGCCGCCAGGCGGCGAGCAGAATCTCGCGCGGGTGGTTGCACAGCAGCGTCACATCAACACCGGCCTGCTGAAGCTTGGCGCGGGCGCGTAGGTCTTTTGGCAGCAGCGCCAGCACCCGTACCTCATGGCCCTGCTCGCGCAGCAGCGACACCAGCATGGGCACCGGCAGGGCGGCGCCCGCGGCGTTGAGGTCGGTGAGCAGGTAATGGATACGCATAGCGCTCTTTAACGGCCGATGATTCGGCGCGCCGACACTAGGAAGCTGCGCAGAACCTGATGTGAACACTGCCGAAGCCCCCTTGTGCGATACGGCATTGCCCGCAGCGCCACAGGAAAATCAGTGCCTGAAGTGGCGAGTGCCGGTGAACACCATGGCCATGCCCGCTTCATCCGCTGCCGCAATCACTTCGCTGTCGCGCATCGAGCCGCCGGGCTGGATCACTGCGGTGATGCCGGCTGCCGCCGCCGCATCAATGCCATCGCGGAAGGGGAAGAAGGCATCGGAGGCCATCACGCTGCCAGCGACGACAAGTTTCTCGTCGGCGGCCTTGATGCCGGCGATCTTGGCGGAATACACGCGGCTCATCTGGCCAGCGCCCACGCCAATCGTCTGGCGGTTCTTGGCGTAGACGATGGCGTTGCTCTTCACGAACTTGGCCACCTTGGCGGCAAAGATCAGATCGTGAATCTCGCTGGCTGTCGGTGCGCGCTTCGTCACCACCTTGAGATCCGCTTCGGAGGCGAGCTTGAGGTCGGCGTCCTGCACGAGCAGACCACCACCCACGCGCTTGTAGTCGAAAGAGGCTGCCGCTGCCGGCCATTCGCCGGTGATCAGCAGACGCACATTGGGCTTGGCTGCCACCGCTGCCACCGCGGCGGCATCGGCGCTGGGGGCGATGATCACTTCCACGAACTGGCGTTCGACGATGGTCTTCGCCGTTGCACCATCAAGGGCGCGGTTGAAGGCGATGATGCCGCCGAAGGCGCTGGTGGGGTCGGTCTGGTAGGCCAACTCGTAGGCCGCTGCAATACCATCGAGCGACACCGCCACACCGCAGGGGTTGGCGTGCTTCACGATCACGCAGGCCGGCTTCACGAAGGCCTGCACGCAGGCCAGTGCGGCATCGGCATCGGCGAGGTTGTTGTAGCTGAGCTCCTTGCCCTGCACCTGCTTCGCCGCTGCCAGCGAACCGGCTGGTGGATTGGCCTCGGTGTAGAAGGCCGCCCGCTGGTGCGGGTTTTCACCGTAGCGCAGCGACTGCACCTTGTTGAATTGCAGGCCGAGTACCGCAGGGAAGGCGTCGCGGCTGCCGTCGTCCTGCACGGACGACAAGTACGCGGCGACCGCATCGTCGTAGCGCGCGGTGAGTGCAAAGGCCTTGAGTGCCAGGCGACGACGGGTGACAAGTGTCAGGCCCTGATGGGCATCGAGTTCGGCCAGCAGTGCGGCGTAGTCGGCAGGGTCCACCACCACGCCCACATGCGCGTGGTTCTTCGCCGTGGCACGCAGCATGGCGGGGCCGCCGATGTCGATGTTTTCAATCGCATCCGCATCGCTCACACCGGGCTTGGCCACGGTCTGCTCGAAGGGATAGAGATTAACGACCAGGAGATCAATCGGAGCGATGCCGTTGTCGGCCATCACCTGCTCATCGTGGCCGCGCCGGCCGAGCAGGCCGCCGTGGATCTTGGGGTGCAGCGTCTTCACGCGGCCATCCATGATCTCGGGGAAGCCGGTGTGCTCGCTCACCTCCGTCACCGTGAGGCCCGCATCGCGCAAGAGCTTGCAGGTGCCGCCGGTGGAAAGCAGCTCCGCACCGCGCTGCAACAGGCCTTGAGCGAGTTCGAGAATGCCGCTCTTGTCCGAGACGGAGAGCAAGGCACGACGCACCGGAGCCAGTGCGGTGGGAGCCACCGCCGCTGAACTCAAGCTCACTGGCGGCGCTCCGTGACGTCGCTGCGGCTGTTGGAAAGCGCGCTGCCGCTGGCCTTGGCGGTGATCTTGTATTGCGTGAGTTTCTTGCGCAGCGTGGCGCGGTTCAGGCCCAGCACATCAGCGGCCTTGCTCTGGTTGCCGCGGCAGTAGGCGAGCGTGGCCTTCAAGAGCGGCGGTTCCACCTGGGCGAGGATCACGTCGTACAGATTCGCCGGGGCATGGCCATTGAGCGCGCGGAAATAATCGCCCAGCGAGTCAGACACGGCATGCGCGAGCGGGGCTGGCGCGCGTGAGGAAGATGAACTGGCCTGGGCGAGCGGCTTGGGCTCGCGCTCGATGGATTTGAGCGACATAGATTCGTCAGCGCCTCGCAGCACCGGAGAAGAAAATCGTGGAGGGCTGCAATGATACCCGCAAGGACTGCGGCGAAAAAGCGCGCAAGTTTGATGCCGGCAAAAGTCAGCGCAGAAATATTTCTCGCTCAGCTCTTGCGCTGCGCCGTGAGTCGCGTCCACCCCTCGCGCACCACGTCCGCCTCAAAGTCGAAGTGCGCCTGGTACGCCGCCCGCACTTCATCGGCCTGACGCTCCAGCAATCCTGCCATCACCAGGCTGGCGCCCGCCGCAGCGCACTGCGTGAGCAGCCCGCTCAGTTGAATGAGCGGG
The DNA here is from genome assembly GCA_947085665.1 of uncultured Sinobacteraceae bacterium. Lineage (GTDB taxonomy): Bacteria > Pseudomonadota > Gammaproteobacteria > Nevskiales > Nevskiaceae > Stagnimonas. The sequence goes on from CAMTXV010000025.1 coordinate 3,968, forward strand.
TTCGCCAGAATGTTGGCGAGCACCACCGCGTGCGGTGCAGCCGTAAACTCGCCCGGTAGCAAGGTGGTGATGCGCGACTCCACGCCGTTGACACGCGCGTTGTCGCGGGTGGCGGTGAGTGCCTGCGGGTCGATGTCGACACACACGGCGTGCTCGGCACCCAGCAGCAAGGCGGCGATGGCGAGAATGCCGCTGCCGCAGCCGAAGTCGAGCACGGTCTTGCCTTTCAGCTCCGCACGACTCAGCCATTCAAGACACATCGCCGTGGTGGGATGCGTGCCGGTGCCGAAGGCCAGGCCCGGGTCCAGCAGCAGGATGGTGGCCTGCGTGTCGGTCACCTCATGGCGCTTCTCGCGCGGCACCACCCACAGCGATTCACCGAACTTCTGCGGCGGCCAGTGCTCCAGCCACACGCGTACCCAGTCCTGGTCTTCCATGAGTGCGGACTCCAGCCGCAAGGACTCGCCCTCGGGCATGGCCTCGCGCAGCGCCGCCTTGGCAGGTTCGAGATCGACGCTGTCCTTGAACCAGCCCACCGTGACGGTATCGGGCCACAGCGGCGTTTCACCGGGCAGCGGTTCGAGAATGGGCGTGTCGGCGCCATCGAGCCAGCTCACGGCATCGGCGCCATGGCTGCTCAGAATCTCTTCGGCGAAGTCGGGGGTGCGGGTGAACACCCGCAGTTGCATCCAGGCCATGTCGCGCTCACATCAATCGGTCGAGCGCTATTGTCCTTCAGGCCACGAGGGCGTGCAGTCCATCGGCGAGTTCCTGTAGCGGTGGCATCTCGGCCACGGCGGCGGCATCGAGCTTCAGTGCATCGAGCAGGCGGGTATCGAGCAGGCTGAAGGCGATGTGCTGCGCCTCCTTCCGCTCGCTGGAACCGGCGATCTGCGCGCCTAAGTGCACACAGGCGGCGAGCGGCGAGAACGCGCTGCCTGCGAAAGGGTCTGCCGCAGCGCGAATGGCCACTGAAACCTGCGGCGGAAAATTCCACTGCTCGGCGAGCGCGGCGCCGACATCCGGGTAGCCATAGCCGAGCGCGAGGCGCTCCAGCGAGGCACGCTGCTCGTCAAAGAACAGACTCTCCTCGTCGAGTTGCAGCATCTCCTCGCTCATGGCGCTGCACATCAGGGGCTCGCCAATGGCATGGATCAGGCCGGCGGTGAAGGCCACGTCGGCATCATGGCGCAGTAGCCGCGCGAAGTAGCGGGCGGAGACCGCTGTATTGAGCGAATAACGCCAGAACTGCGTGCGCGTCTCGCGATCGAGAAAATGCACGGCACCAGCCATGCCTGCGCTGAGCACCAGCATGCGCACGGTGTGCAGGCCCATGAACAGCACGGCGTCCTTCACGCTGGCCACACTGCGCGAGCGGCGGAAGAACGCCGAGTTGGCGGCGCGCAGCACCTTGGCGGATAACGTCGGGTCCGAGCCGATCAGCTGCACGATGCGATTGACGTCAGGCTCCGGCGCATCGAAGGCGCGCACGAGGTCCTGCAGCACCTTGGGCAGCGAGGGCAGCTTGTCGGCGCTGGTCAGCAGGGTGTGGAGTTCCATGGCCATCAGACCACCAAGTCTTCGAGGCCCGAGGCGAGCTGCCGCACCGGCGGCATCTCGAAGGTGCTGGCGAGATCGATGCCGAGGCTGTCGGTCACCCGAGCATCCAGCGTGCTGGCGGCCTGCTCCACGCTCTCGCCGCGCTCACTGGCGGCGGCAAAGTGGGCGCCGAGGTAGACGCAGGCGGCGAGCGGTGAAAAGTCCTCGCTTTCAAGCGGAGCGGGTGCCGCACGAATGGCGTCGATCACACTGCGCGGAAAGCACCAGCTGTCGGCGAGATCAGCACCGAGGTCTGAAAAAGCGAAGCCCAGCAGCTGCCGCTCGCAGCGCGCCCGGTCGTGGTCGAAGAAAGGCACCTGGGCGTCGATCTGCGTCAGCGGCTGCGGCAGGCTGGTGGCCATCAGCGGCGCACCGATGGCGTGCAACAAGCCCGCCGTGAATGCCGTCTCAGGGTCTTCGTCGCATTGCGCCGCAAAGTACTTGGCGGCCACGGCCGTGTGCAGGCAATAGCGCCAGAACAGCTCGCGGCCGAGGCTGGCTGGCACCGGCACGCTCTGCGCGAAGCCAGCGCCGACCACCAGCATGCGCAGGGCATCGAGCCCGAGGTAGATCACCGCATCATTGACACTGGCGATGCTGCGGCTGCGCACGTAGTAGGCCGAGTTGACCAGCCGCAACACCTTGGCGGTGATCATCGGGTCGGTCTTGATCAAGCGCGCGATGCGCGGCACATCGATGTCGCGTGCATCGAAAGTAGAGATCAGCCCCTGCACCACCAGCGGCAGGCTGGGCACGGTGTGGATGCGGTTCAGCAGCGAGGCAGTGGTGGCCAGCATGACGGTCTCCCGAAGAGAGTCTTCGACTTCTCTGCGGGTTAACGGTCAGGGGCTGCTCCGCTTGATGCCGCCCGGCTGCCCGGGCCTACCGCCTACTCCGCTCTATTCAGGCTTCTCGAGCAGATCAGCGAGGTAATGGATATGGTGCTCGCCCCGCTCGAAGAGCTCGTCTTTCAAGATGCGCTGCTGCATGGGGATGTTGGTGAGGATGCCATCCACCGCCATCTCGCTGAGCGCAATCTTCATGCGCGCCATCGCACTCGCGCGGGTGTCGCCGAAGGTGATCAGCTTGCCGATCATCGAGTCGTAGTTGGGCGGCACCTTGTAGCCGGCGTAGCAGTGCGAGTCGATGCGCACACCCGGCCCGCCCGGCACATGCCAGCGCTTGATCTCGCCCGGCGAGGGTGCAAACGTCTTGGGGTTTTCGGCGTTGA
>CAMTXV010000026.1:0-4796 GCA_947085665.1 uncultured Sinobacteraceae bacterium
CGTGCAACCGTAGCCGACCAGATGGAAGCGCAGCGCCTCCAGATCGGTCATCAATCCGGTGCGTTGCAGGTACTCGGTGACCACGCGCGAACCCGGCGCCAGCGAGGTCTTGACCCAAGGCTGGGCGGTGAGGCCCAGTGCGCGCGCCTTCTTGGCCAAGAGGCCCGCGCCAATCAGCACGCTGGGGTTCGAGGTGTTGGTGCAGCTGGTGATCGCCGCGATCATCACCGCGCCGTCCTTGAGTTCAAAGGTTTTGCCGTTGTCGGTGACAGTGGCCGGGCCCTTCGACGGACGCGCCTTCTGCTCGGCTTCAAAGGCCTTGCGGTAGTTGGCCTTCACGTCGGTGAGCAGCACGCGGTCCTGCGGGCGCTTGGGCCGGCAAGGCTGGGCTTGATGGTGGCGAGATCGAGGGAGAGCACATCGCTGTACTCGGCTTCGGGGGCGTCGAGCGTCCACCACATACCCTGCGCCTGGGCATAGGCCTTCACCTTCGCCACGTCGTCGTCGCTGCGGCCGGTGAGGCGCAGGTAGTTCAGGGTTTCTTCGTCGATCGGGAAGATGCCGCAGGTAGCGCCGTATTCCGGGCCCATGTTGGCGATGGTGTTGCGGTCGCTGGCCGACAGGTTCGCAAGGCCAGGGCCGAAGAACTCGACGAACTTCTCCACCACGCCGCGCTTGCGCAGCATCTCGGTGACGGTCAGCACGAGGTCGGTCGCAGTCGCACCTTCCGCGAGCTTGCCGGTGACGCGCACGCCAATGACTTCCGGCATCAGCATGGAAGAGGGCTGACCGAGCATCGCGGCCTCGGCCTCGATGCCGCCCACGCCCCAGCCCAGCACGCCGATGCCCTTCACCATGGTGTGTGGCTGTCGGTGCCGAAGCAGGAATCGGGGTAGAGCAGGCCATCCTTTTCAAACACCACGCGGGCGAGGTATTCGATGTTCACCTGATGGACGATGCCGGTATCTGGCGGCACGGCCTTGAAGTTCTGCAGCGCCTCCTGGCCCCAGCGCAGGAAGGTGTAGCGCTCGGCGTTGCGCTGGAACTCCACCTTGGCGTTCAGGTCGAGCGCATCCTTCGAGCCGTAGTGATCGATCATCACCGAATGGTCAATGACCAGTTCCACCGGGCAGAGCGGGTTCACCTTGGACGCATTGCCGCCCAGGGTCTTGATGGCATCGCGCATGGCGGCGAGGTCCACCACGCAGGGCACGCCGGTGAAGTCCTGCAGGATCACGCGGGCGGGGGTGAAGTCGATGTCCTTCGCGGGCAGCTTCTTGAGGTCTGCGGTGGCGAAGGCCTTGATGGTGTCGGCGGTGGTGTTCACGCCGTCTTCGTGACGGAGCAGGTTTTCCAGCAGCACCTTGTAGCTGTAGGGCAGGCGGCTGACTTTGTACTCCGCTTCCAGCTTGGTCAGGTCAAAGAAGGTGTAGGTCTTGGCACCTACGGTGAGGCTTGACTTGGCTTTGAAACTGTCCGACATGGCTGGCTCGCTCCTGGGAGATGGCTGAAGTGAATCGCTAAAGGCCCCGTCGCAGCTGCAATGCCATCGCGCAGTTGACATCAATCCAATCGGCGAGCGGCGACGCGGGGCGCAATTATACTGATCGGCAATGATCCAACGGCCCCCGCCTGGGGCCACACTTGGGATCACCCTCCAGCGACAACACAACCGATGCAGGTGATGCGCCAGCGAACGCTACGACACTGCACCCTCTGGCTCGCCGGCCTCGTCTGGTGCGGGCTGGTGTCGGGTATGGAGGCGACCCCATCTGCCGCTTCGCCGCCCGCAGGGCACGATGTGTTTACCGCCGAGCAGCGGCAGTGGCTGGCCGAGAACCCGGTCGTGCGCGTGCTGTCGGATGCCGGCTCGCCGCCCTTTGATTTTCTCGCTGCCGACGGCAGCCGGCAGGGCCTCTACCCGGACTATCTCGCGGAGCTTTCCCGCATCACCGGCCTGCGCTTCGAGTGGGGGCAGCAGTCGCGCCGGGACCAGCTGGCCACGGCTGCTGCCAGCGGTCAGGGGCAGCTGCTGATTGGGTTTGCGGTGCCCGTGCCTGGTGAACGGTTCATTGCCGTCAGACCCGAACTGGCGCGCGACTACCCGGTTTTCGTGACCCGTCGCGATGGCGGTGGCTTTGCCGCGCCCACCGCGGAGCGGCAGCGGGTTTCCCTGGTGCGCGGCTACGGGCCTGCGCAGGATTACGCCCAGCGTGCAGAGGCGGGGCAGTTGCTCAACAGCGAAGGCTTCGAACCCTCGCTGGAAGACGTGGCGGTGGGTCGTGCCGATGTGAGCGTGCAGAGTCTCGCGGTCGCCGACTACCTCATCAGGGCGCGAGGGCTCGCCGGCTTGCAGATCGCCGGTGCCTACAGCACCGGGCCTGGCGCCGAGCACCCGGTCACCTGGTGGGTGCCCCAGTCAGCCGCACCGCTGGCCGGCATCCTCAACACGGCGCTGCAGAGCCTGACGGCTTCGCAGCACCGCGCCTTGCGGGCACGCTGGATCAATCCGCAGCTTGCCCAGGTCACGCCCACCACTGCGTTCTCGCTCGCGCCGCAGGATCACCTGCTGCCGATGCTGCTGTTGCTGGCGGCCCTGCTGCTGATCGTGCTGCTGCTCGTGCTGCTCGTGCTGCTCTGGCGCCGCATGCGCGGGTTGCAGGCCACCCGACAGGGGTTATCGGTTGCCGGCTACGGCCGCGAGAAACTCCTGGAGCAAAGCCCGGCTCTGCTCTTTGAAATGCAGCAAGGCGCTGATGGCGAGGTGGTGGTGCGCTATGCCAGCCGCGAGGCACGACGACTGTTCTCCATCGATCTGGATGACCCGACACTGCCCATTGCCGCCTTTCTGCGCACCATCCATGCAGACGACCAGGCCTGGGTCATCGCGGCAATCCAGCAAAGCGCGGTCGATCGCCAGCAGATCGAGCAGGAATATCGAGTGCTCAGCCCGCAGGGACTGCGCTGGGTGAAGAGCATCATCCGCCCGCTGCCCAATACCCAGGGCGACACCGTGGCCTGGAGCGGCATCACGGTGGATATCGGCAACCAGAAGCGTGCGGAGCAAGAGGCCGAGCGGTCCCAGCAGCGGCTGCGGGAGCTGGCCGACAACGTGCCGGGCGTCATGTTCCAGGTGCAGCGCGATCTGGGCGGCAGCTACCGCCTCAACTTCGCCAGTGCCTCGCTCTATCTGGTGCGCGGGGTTCGCCCTGAAGATTTCAACCGCGGCGGCGATGCCTTCTTCGATTCCGTGCTCGATGAAGATCGTGGAGCGCTGTTGGAGGCTCTGCAACAGTCGGCCGAGACCCTGAACCCGGTGGCTGTCGAGTACCGCATCCATCTACCGAACGGCAGCATCGAATGGATTGCCGCCAATGCCGTTCCGGTCCGTACGGCCGATGGCGCGGTGATCTGGACCGGGCATCTGAGCAATATCTCGCGGCTGAAGAACACCGAGCTGGAATTGCAGGCTGCCCAGAAATTTCTGCGTGACCTCACCGATGGTGTGCCTGGCTTCATCTATCAGCTGCGTCGCGACACGGCGGCTGCGGACAGCCGACTGAGCTTTGTCTCTGCGGGGGTCAGCTCGCATGGCTTGACCGCGGCCGAGGCGCAGGCCGATCTCTGCCGTCTGTATGAGCCGGTGGACCCGGACGATGTGGTGAAACTCACCAGCGCCATCGAGCGCTCCTATGCGAATCTGGCTCCGTTCCGCGTCGACTACCGCCTGAGGCTACCTACCGGCCTCACCGCCTGGATGCGCACCCAGGCCGTGCCCACACGCAATGCCGACGGCGCCGTGCAGTGGAATGGCATGACGTTCAACATCAGCGAGGAAAAACTGCGTGAGACGCAGGCCCGGCGCGCTGAGGAGCGCTTGAGCCGCCTGACCAATGCTCTGCCGGGGGCGGTGTTCCAGCTGGCCTGCACCGCGGGCGGTGAGTGGGTGTACACCTACCTGAGCGAGGGCGCCCAGCTGGTGTACCAACTCACGCCTGAACAGGTGCTGCGCGATGCCAACACGCTGCACCAGATGTTCTTCGCTGAAGACTGGCGCCGTCTGGAGATGGCGCTGTCGGAGTCGATTCACGGTGGTGCGGAAGTGCAGCGCGAATGCCGCAGCCGCCGGGCCGATGGCTCGCTGCGCTGGCTCTCCATTCTCGCGCGGCCACAAGGTGCGGACGGTGAGCTGTTCTTGTGGAATGGCTTCGCGCAAGACATCACCGAAGAGAAGGAGGCCAGCCAGCAGGCGGAAGTGCTGCAGCAGCGGTTGCGCGAGGTCACTGAAAACGTGCCTTGCACCGTGTTCCAGCTGCAAAGGGATTTCGAGGACGAACTCTCGGTGCGCTTCGTCAGCGAGAACATCTATGGCCTGATCGGCATCACCCGCGAAGAGCTGATGGATGACATCAAGCGATTGGTGGACCGTGTGGTGCACGATGACCTGCTGATGATGTTCAACGCCCTGGAGTCGGCGCGACAGGAAACTGGCCTCCGGGCAAAAATGTTCCTTGAGAAGGAGGTTGAAATCCAGTGGAAGGACCCGCCACGGAAAAATTTCCGGGGCCGGAAAATTGCGGGGCTTGAAGCCGGTCGCTATAATCTTGATACCTTTGAATTATGTTTTGTCCTTGAAAAATTTGGAGCTTTGCGCCATACGATAGGCACTCCGGGCCGCGGGCTGAATCTGAACAATAAGCGGCGCAATCCCTCTCGTTGCTGCATCCGCCAGGGCCGCCCTGTTCGCGGGCCGTGCTATTGAATCTATCGAGCGCGACATTTTGCCTGGTACTTTC
>CAMTXV010000027.1:0-19508 GCA_947085665.1 uncultured Sinobacteraceae bacterium
AGCAGGGGAATCTTCAGCAGCTTGTCGAGCTTCTCCTGCGGCATTTTTTTCAGAATGCCGGCCTGGATGCGGGTGTAGACCAGGGGCACGCCGAAGAAGCGCGTGGGGCGCACGAAGGCCAACTGTTCCGGCAGCTTTTCGAGGTGTTCGAGGAAGTAGATCTGCGCGCCGAGGTAGAGGCTGGAGAACTCCACCGCACCACGCTCGAACATGTGCGCCAACGGCAGGTAACTGAAGAAGATCTCCTGCCCGCGGGCAGGCATTTTCTTCAGCAGGCCATCGATGGTGAACTGCGCGTTGCGCCAGTTCAGCATCACGCCCTTGGGGTAGCCGGTGGTGCCGCTGGTGTAGACGAGCGTGATCAGCTCATCTGGCCCGCGCACGATGGGCTGCACCATGGGGCTGGCGGCCGCGGTGAGGGTGTTCCACTCATGCTGGCAGGCCGGGGCATCGGGGTAGGGCATGCGGATGGTGAGAAGTTCAGGCGGCAGCGCGTCCATGAACTCGGCCGGCTCCATCATCGGGCCCACGATCACGGCCTTGGCCTCGCAGTGGGCCAGGATGTACTTCAGGTGTTCGGCACTCTGCTTGGGATACAGCCCCACGCTGATGCAGCCCGCCGCCCCAATGGCGAGGTCGGCCATGAACCAGTGCGCGGTGTTGCGCCCGCCAATACCAATGGCAGAACCCTGCGGGATGCCGAGGCTCTGGATGGCCGTGGCCATGCGCATCACCTGGTCGGCAACTTCCTGGTAGCTCCAGGCCCGCCACACGCCATCGATGCTCTGGTGCAGCCACGGCTGGTTGGGGGTTTCCTTCGCGCGCAGCAGCAAGGTCTCGACAGGCGTCTGGGTGGCAAGCATCGGGTCTCCGGGGGTGATGATTTGTTTTTTCAGGTGCAGATCGGCGTAGACCCTGCAAAGCGGGCGCTATCATCGAATCTGAACTTTACCTTGCTACTGCCGCGCAATCGCGCCCGGCGCCCCTGAGATCCATGAAAAATATCGTTCTGGTCCTTGCCGTGCTGCTGTTGGCTGCACTGGCGTACCTGCTGGCCTGGCCGGTGCCTATCACTCCCGTCGCCTGGACGCCGCCGCCCGCACCCGCGCTGGAAGGCGTGTATGCCGCCAACGACAAACTCAAGGCCGTGCAGCGCTTCGGTGTGGGCGCCGGCATTGGGCCCGAGGGCATTGCGGTGGATGCCGCAGGCCGCATCTACGCTGGCTACGAAGACGGCCGCATCGTCATGTTCTCGGCCAACGGCAGCAGTTATCAGGAGCTGGGCAATACCGAGGGTCGTCCGCTGGGCCTGAGCTTCGGCCCCAATGGCGGCCTGGTGATTGCCGATGCCCGCAAGGGCCTGTTGCAGCTGGGCAGCGGCACGCCCAAGGTGCTGGCGGCCGCCGCCGAAGGGCAGCCCTTCGCGCTGGCGGATGATGTCGACAACACCCGTCTCGATAAAAACCTCTATTTCAGCGATGCGGCCGCCTACACGCTCGATGAAGTGCTCTACGAGTTCGTCGAGCACCGCGGCACCGGGCGCCTGTTGAAGCACAACGTGGAAACCAAAGAAACCACCGTGCTGATGAAGGGGCTGCTGTTCGCCAACGGCGTGGCCGTGGGCCCGGACGATGCCTATGTGCTGGTGAACGAAACCGCGGGCTACCGCGTGATGCGCTACTGGCTCAAGGGCGAGAAGGCGGGCACTTCAGAGGTGTTCATCGACAATCTGCCGGGTTTGCCCGACAACATCAGCTACAACGACCAGACCCGGCGCTTCTGGCTGGCGCTGTTCGCGCCGCGTTCGAAGTCGCTTGATGACCTCGCCAGCAAGCCGGCGTGGATGAAGAAACTGGCGCTGCGCCTGCCGGCGTTCCTGCAGCCGGCACCCGCGCACAAGGCCTTTGTGCTGGGGCTGGATGAAAACGGCCAGGTCATTGCCAATTTGCAGCACGACAGCCCGGAGGCCTACGGCCCCATCACCAGCGTGCGCGAGCACGGCCCCTGGCTCTACTTTGGCTCGCTCACCGACAACAGCCTGGCGCGCCTGCCGCTGAACACGGTGTTCGACGATGCGCCGCCGCCACCCGCCAACTGGCAGCAGTTGAAAGCCCGCCCACACCACTTCGTACCGCCGCGTACCGAAGAGCAGAAACTGCAGGCCGAGGACGAGACCGAGAAGCGCTGAGCTTCTGAATCTGAATTCTCAGAGAGTTTTTCTAACGGGGGAGAATTGCTCCAGGCCACTCAAGCACCGCTTTTCAAGGTGCCTGCCAAGCTCCCCTCCCCCTTGCGGGGAGGGGCTGGGGGTGGGGGTAAATGCCGCAGCAAGCCACAAAAGAGATTGAGGCGCGCTATCTCAGCAGCGCCGCATTGCCCGCGCCCAGCGCCGGCGCATCGGTCACGTTAACGCCGCGCTGGCCATCAAACAGCAGCGGCAGCGCGAAGGCCGGCTTGCCGCCGGCCTGCACCACCATGCCGCGCGCCTGCGCCTGTGGGCTGTGCAGGGCTTCGTCGGCTTTCAGCACCGGGGTCACGCAGCAGTCGGAATCGGCCAGCAAGGCCGCCCACTCATCGCGGGTCTTGCTCTTGAACAAGGCAGTGAGTTCGTTGCGCAGCGCGGCGCCCGCAGCCCCCGGCGCCAGCGGCAGCTTGGCAAGATCAGGCCGCTGGATGTGCTTGCAGAAGGCTTGGAAGAACTTGCTTTCCAGCGCTCCCATGGCGATATGGCCGCCGTCCGCAGTTTCGTACACGGCATAGTTGGGTAGCGCACCCGTCAGCATGTCGGCGCCGCGCGCTGGCGCCTTGCCGAGCGCGCGCAGGGTAGAGAGCGTGGTGCCTTGCAAGGCCAGCGTGCCATCGAGCATGGCGGCATCCACAAAGCAGCCTTCGCCGCTGGTTCTGGCGCCCAGTGCTGCCGCGACGATGCCGAGTGCTGCGGTGAGTGCGCCGCCGGCGAGATCGGCAATCTGGAAGCCCGACATCGTGGGCCCGGACTCGGCATTGCCGGTCTGGTCGAGCACCCCGGCGTAGCCGCAGTAGTTGAGGTCGTGACCGGCCTTGTCGCGCAGCGGGCCATCCTGCCCGTAGCCGGTGAGTGCGCAGAACACCAGGCGCGGGTTGCGGGCCTTCAACGCGGCCTAGCCGCAGCCCAGCTTGTCGAGCACGCCGGGGCGGAAGCTCTCCAGCACCACGTCGGCGGTCTTCGCCAAGGCCTTGAAGCGCTCGACATCGGCGGGGTTCTTCAAATCGAGCGTCACCGACTGCTTGCCGCGGTTCACCAGCGCGAACATCTCAGGTGCCAATAGCCGCGCGTAATCGCCGGTGCCCGGTTCTTCCACCTTGATCACCGTCGCCCCCAGCTGTGCCAGATACAGCGAGCAGAACGGCCCCGGCAGCAGGCGGGAGAGGTCGAGAACGGTGAGGCCAGCGAGAAGAGGGTTCATGGGTTATCAGGATTTCTGAGGGGGCTACAAAGAAAAATCCGCCACCGGCAGTGCCGATGGCGGATCGCGTGATTGAGGCTTGCGACGACTAGGCGGCCAGTTTTCCGGGCGCGCCAAAGTAGATGCCTTCGTCGCCCTTGCTCTGCTGGTAGTACTGCTCTGGCGTGAACACATCCACCTCGATGGCATCCAGACGTGCGGCAAGCGCGGCTGCCACCTGATTGGCCTCCTCGCGGGTGATCACACCCTTGTAGGCAGCTTCGGATGCCAGCTCTTCGGCCGAGCCACGCGGCAGGCGACGGTCCTTCTGCGCGGTGTGGATCTTCGCGAGGATGGGCTCGGCCTCGGTCACCAGGCGGAAGGCGCGCAGCAGGCGGCCCATGCCGGGGGTGCCTTCGGCCGGCAGATACACGTTTTCCGCCATGCGCTTGAACTGCCCGTTATGGCTCTGGATGCACCGCGCGGCGGCCGCACTCATCCCATCGGTCGGCATCGAGCCGATGGGGTTCAGGCGCAGGAAGGGCGTGGCGAAGAAGCGCATCACGCGGCCCATCACGCCGTCGAAGTTCGCGTAGATGCCGGCGAAGGCCTGCTGGATTTCAGCCAGTGCGTAGTTCAGCGCGTAATGCACCAGTGCGAGGTCTTCCGGCTTGCGGCCTTCGGCCTCGAAGCGGCGCAGCGCACCCAGGGCCAGCAGCTGCCAGGCGAGTGCATCGGCATAGCGGCCGGTGAGTTTGCCGCGGGCCTTCAGCTTGCCGCCGATGGCGAACATCGCCATGTCGGTGAGAAAGCCAAAGCGCGCGGCGGCCCAGCCAAGACGGCGGTAGTAGGTCTTGGTGTCAGGGTGTACATCCGGCACCGACACCGTGAGTCCGCGGGTGAGGCCACGCACGATGGTGCGCAGGTAGCCCATCACGAAGTGCAGCATCCAGCCCATGAGGTTCTTGCGGAAGAGCGCGACATCGTTCTTCTCGACCCCATTCACAACGTTGAGTGCGTAGGGGTGGCAGCGGGTCGCGCCCTGGCCAAAGATCATCAGCGTACGGGTGAGAATGTTCGCACCCTCTACCGTCACGCCCACCGGCGCGCTCGCATAGCCCTTGCCGAGAATGTTGTTGGGGCCTTGCATCACGGCGGCACCCGCCATCACGTCCATGCCTTCCTTGATGATCTCGCGGCTGATCTCGGTCGAGTAGGCCTTCATCACGGCAGACACCACCGGCGGCTGCTGACCGTTGTCGACCGCCGAGCAGCCGAACACGCGCGCGCCTTCGAGCATGTAGGTGAGGCCGGCAATCTTGCCCACCTTTTCTTCCACGCCTTCCATCTTGCCCACCGAGATGCCGAACTGCTGGCGCACCATCGAATAGGCGCCGGTCGCGGCAGCCACCGTTTTTGCACCGCCAATGGCACCTGCAGGCAGCGACACCATGCGGCCACCCGCCAGCTGTTCCATCAGCATGCGCCAGCCCTGGCCGGCCTTGTCGATGCCGCCGATGATGTTGCTGGCGGGCACGATCACGTCCTTGCCGTAGAGCGGGCCGTTGTCGAAGGGGTCGCCAATCGGCTGGTGGTGATCGCCATTGGTGAAACCGGGCGTGCCCTTTTCAATAAGCACGCAGGTGATGCCGATGTCCTGACCTTTGCCGAGCAGGTTCTGCGGATCGGCCAGCTTGCAGGCAATGGTGGCGAGGTTGGCCACGGGTGCAAGCGTGATGTAGCGCTTGCGGAAGTTCATCTTGATCTTCAGCGTACCGTCGCTGTCGCGGAAGACTTCGCCCTCGGCCTTGATGCTCGCGGCATCGGAACCGGCGGTGGGTTCGGTCAAGCCAAAGCAGGGCACGTACTCGCCGCGTGCGAGGCGGGGCAGGTAGTGGTTCTTCTGCTCGTCGGTGCCGTAGTGCTTGATCAGCTCCGCAGCACCCAGCGAGTTGGGGATGACCACGTAGGTGCCGATGGTGGTCGAGGCCGGGTTGAGCTTGGCCATGATGGTGGAGATGCCGAGGATCGAGAAATCCTTGCCGCCATATTCCTTGGGAATGAGGAAGGACATGAAGCCTTCCTTCTTGATGAACTCCAGCACGGAGGGCGGAATGCGGCGCGTGGTGGCCACTTCGTAGTGGTCGAACATCCTCAGCAGCTGCTCGCAGGGGCCATCGATGAAGGCCTGTTCCTCGCTGTTGAGGCGGCTGTAGGGCTCGGCGAGCAGATGCTTGAAGTCCGGGTTGCCGCCAAACAGGCCGCCGTCAATCCACACCGTGCCGGCTTCGAGCGCTTGCCGCTCGGTATCCGAAATCTTGGGCAGGATGTGGTTGGCCTTCATCCAGTTCATCAGCAGTGAAAACATGGTGAAACTCCTTGCAAGGTTGAAATGAAATCGGGATCAGTGACCAGCGGGCGCTGAGGCGCCAGGCTGGAAACGAAAGACTTGATAGGGAGCATGCGCTGCCACGCTGGATGGCAGCTGACCGATGACGTGTTGCAGGCTGGAGCCAGTGACGTAGAGCCAGCCGTCCGGCCCAAAGCTGAAGCCATCGGGCCAGCGCAGACGCTCGGTCTTGATCAGGGTGGTCATCGCCCCGGTGGCCGGCGTGTAGCGCACCACGGCGGAGTGTTCGAGATCGCTCAGGTACACATGACCCTCGTTGTCGGTGGTGATGCCGTCCGACATGGTCTTGGGCGGCAGCTCTTCAACTTTTGAGGCCAGTTCAGCGGGTTTCAAGGCGGTGTCTAGCAGCGCGGTGCTGGCAACGCGGTAGAGGTGCCGATTGGTGATGGGCGCGTAATACAGCCAGGCGCCGTCGCGGGAGAGGGCAATGGAATCCACGCCGGGGCGAATGGCCACCAGACCCAGCGCCTGCATGACGCGGCCCTGCACGACGGGGATGAAGTCCTCTGCCACCACGGAAGCGTGGTTTTGCAGCAGGCGCCGCGCGCTGCCGCTCGCCACATCCACCACCACCAGCGCGGGGGTCTTGGCGAAGAAGCTGGCATCGGCAATGTAGATGGTGCTGCCGTCGGGAGAGATGGCGAGGTCATTCAAGTGCGAGCCGAAGCCGGCGATATCTCGCGCGAACACGATCTCGCGCACGACGCTGCCGGTTGTCACGTCGAAGGCCGTGAGCTTGGCGGGTTTGATGCCATGGCCGCCGTTGTCGAGCGTCCAGAGCCGGTTCTGCGCATCGATGCGGATGCCGAGCACATCAATGAATTGTTCTTGTGCCTGGGCACTGGGCCAGGGCTGTGCCTTGCCGCCAACCAGCTCGATGAGCGTGTCTTGCGGCCGGGCTTCGGGGTGCAGCGAAACAAAGACGCGGCCATGGGCCGATACCGCGATATTGCCGGGTGGGGTGGGCAGTTCCGCCACCACTTCCAATGCCGATGCCGGCAGCGTCGGCGTGCCGCTCAAATCCGGGAATGCGGTGCTGCCGCCGCCGTAGCGCAGCTTCAGCAGCCCCAGCAGCGCGCCGATGAAGATCACCAGAGCCAGCAGCAGGCGCAGGGCGATCTTCATCGGCGGATGCTCGCTACTCGAAGCGACGGCCTTCGGCCGCCATCTTCTTCAGCAGGGCTGCGGGTGCAAAGCGCGCACCATATTTCGCGGCCAGCTCTTCAGCGCGCTTCACGAAGTTCGCCACGCCGTAGGCGTTGATGAACTGCAACGCGCCACCCCGGTGCGGCGCAAAGCCCCAGCCGAAGATCGAGCCGATGTTGGTGTCGGCCACCGTCATCACCACGTTCTCCTCGAAGCACTTCGCGGCTTCGTTGGCCTGCGCGAACATCAGGCGGTCGATCATTTCCTGCTGGCTGAGCTGCTCCTTGGCCAGCGGGAACTCGGTGGCAAGACCTGCCCAGAGGTGCTTCTCGCCCACGTCCGGATAGTCATAGAAGCCGGCCTTGGCTTTCTTGCCGGGGCGATTCAGGCCATTGACCATCTTTTCGATCAACACGCTCGCCGGATGCTCGACCATGGTCTTGCCCTCGGCGGCGAAGTCCTTGCGCGTCTGCGTGAGCACGTGCAGCGAGAGCGACATGGACACTTCATCGTGCAGCGCCAGCGGGCCCACCGGCATGCCGGCCTTGAGGCCCGCCATCTCGATAGCTCGCGGGTGCTGGCCGTCGAGCAAGAGCGCCGCACCTTCCATCACGTAGGTGGCGAACGAGCGGCTGGTGTAGAAGCCGCGCGAGTCATTGACGACGATGGGCGTCTTCTTGATCTGCTGCACGTAGTCGAAGCCCTTGGCGAGCGTCTCGGGCGAGGTCTCTTCGCCCATGATGATCTCGACCAGCGGCATCTTGTCGACGGGCGAGAAGAAGTGCAGGCCGATGAACTGCTTCGGACGTGTGCTGGCTTTGGCCAGACCCGTGATGGGCAGCGTCGAGGTGTTGGAAGCAAAAGTGGCCGTGGCAGGAATTACCGCTTCGGTTTTCTTCGTCACATCGGCCTTGATGGCGCGATCTTCGAACACGGCTTCAATCACCAGATCGCAACCGGCCATCAGCGCATAATCTGTGGTGGGCGTGATGAGCTTCAGGAAGGCCTCTTTGGCATCAGCCGTCATGCGGCCTTTCTTCACCAGCTTGTCGAGCAGGGCGGTGGAATAGGCCTTGCCCTTCTCGGCGGCTTCCTGCGTGGAATCCAGCAGCACCACTTCGATGCCGACCTTGGCCGACACGTAAGCAATGCCCGCGCCCATCATGCCGGCGCCGAGCACGCCCAGCTTCTTGACGGTGCTCTTGGCAATGCCCTCGGGGCGGCTCTTGCCTTTGTTGATGGCATTGAGCTGGAACCACAGCGTGCCGATCATGTTCTTCGACACTTGCGAGACCACGAGGTCAGCGAAGTAGCGCGATTCGATGCGGCAGCCCGTGTCGAAGTCCACCACGCCGCCTTCGTAGACGCAGCTCAGGATGTTGTCGGCCGCCGGGTAGTTACCTTGGGTCTTGGCGTGCGCCATGGAGGGCGCGATGGCAAACACCTGCACCACGCCGGGGTGCTTGGAGTCCCCACCGGGGAACTTGAACTTCTTGTCGTCCCAGGGCTGGATGGCCTTGGGGTTGGCAATAGCCCAGGCCTTGGCCTTGGCGAGCATCTCTTCTTTGTCCTTCGCCAGCTCGTTGATGATGCCGGCGGCCTTCGCCGCACTCGGCGAAAACTCCTTGCCTTCGAGCATGGGCTGCAGCGCCATCTGAATGCCGATGAGGCGCGGCAGGCGCTGGGTGCCGCCGCCGCCAGGCAGCAGGCCCAGCTTCACTTCCGGCAGGCCGAACTTCGCCTTGGGGTCGTCGATGGCCACGCGGTAGTGGCAGGCCAGCGCCAGCTCCAGACCACCGCCGAGCGCGGTACCGTTGAGGGCGGCAACCACCGGGCGGCCGCACTTTTCGAGGCGGCGCAGCAGGGCCTTGTATTGCTCGGCCAGATCAAAGGCGAGCTTGGGGTCGGTGATGGCGAACACGCCGTCGATATCGGCCCCGGCAAGGAACTCCTTCTTGCCGCTGGTGATGATCACGCCCTTCACATTGGCATCGCCCTCCACCTTGGCAATGGCCTCGCTGAAAGGCTCGGTGAGTTCCGCCGCCAGCACATTCATCGGGCGGGTTTTGAGATCTAGGGTGATGGTGGCGATGCCGTCGGCATCGACGTTGTAGCTGATGGCGCTCATTGGGTTTTTCTCCGGGAGTTCTGTGAGGGCGGGCGCTAGCAGCGCCCTGTGAGGGCGGCGAAGGCGCTGCGCGCTTCGCCTGTGAGGGCGCGCCTGCGGCGCTGTGAGGACAAGCAAAGCGAGGGGCGGGGGCGAGCAGGTGTTGACGCTGCTTGTCCCTGACAGGGCGCGGTAGCGCCCGCCCTCACAGCAAGCCGCAAAGCGGCGAGCGCCCTCACAGGCAGCGAAGCTGCCGCCCTCACCGACTTCATACGCGCTCGATGATGGTGGCAATGCCCATGCCGCCGCCGACGCAGAGCGAGGCAAGTGCAGTGGACTTGCCGGTGCGCTCCAGCTCATCCAGCGCGGTGCCGAGAATGATGCAGCCGGTGGCACCGAGCGGATGGCCCATGGCGATGGAACCACCGTTGACGTTGACCTTGTCGAGCGGAATATCGAGGTCGCGCGCGGCACGCAGCACCACGGCGGCGAAGGCCTCGTTGATCTCGTAGAGATCGATGTCATTGGCCTTCATGCCGCGCTTGGCCAACGCCTTTTTAGAGGCCGGGCCAATGCCCGTGAGCATGATGGTGGGCTCCGAGCCAATGACCTGGCAGGTGGTGATCTTGGCGCGGGGCTTGAGGCCCATCTTGATGCCGGCTTCCTTGCTGCCGATGAGCATGAGGGCGGCGCCATCGACGATGCCCGAGCTGTTGCCGGCGTGGTGCACGTGGTGGATCTTCTCGACCGTGGTGTACTTGCGCAGGGCAGTGGCATCGAAGCCCATCTGGCCCATCTGCTCGAAGCTGGGCTTCAGGCCTGCCAGCGTCTCCGGCGTGGTGGTGGCACGAATGGTTTCATCGTGGTCGAGCACGGTGATTCCGTTGATGTCCTTCACGGCGATGCGGGTCTTGTTGAAATAGCCAGCGGCCTGGGCGGCGGCGGCACGCTGGTGCGAGCGGGCGGCGAAGCCATCGACATCCGTGCGGCTGAAGCCTTCGATGCTGGCGATGAGATCGGCACCGATGCCCTGGGGCGCGAAGCCCATCAGGCCGTTGACGCGCGGGTCCATCACCATCGCGCCGCCATCGCTGCCCATGGCCCAGCGGCTCATGCTCTCGATACCACCGGCCACCACCAGGTCTTCCTGGCCGCTCATCACCTTCATGGCGGCGAGGTTCACCGATTCGAGGCCCGAGGCGCAGAAGCGCGATTGAGTGACGCCCGCCACCGATTCGGCCCAGCCGGCGTAGAGCACGGCGGTGCGGGCAATGTCGGCGCCCTGTTCGCCCACCGGGGTCACGCAGCCCAGCACCACGTCGTCCACCAGCGCCGTGTCGAGGTGGTTGCGGGTCTTGAGCGCGTCGAACAGCGTCTTCAAGAGATGCACCGGAGTGACCTCGTGCAGCGATCCGTCCTTCTTGCCCTTGCCACGCGGTGTGCGCACCGCGTCGTAGATATATGCCTCGGCCATTGTTCGTCTCGGTAATTTTAATTACGATTGCGGGAGTTGATCGTCAGGTTTGTGCGGCTCGCGTTGCAGGCTGAGCATACTCGACGGTCGGTGCCGAGCTTAGTGAGCGCTAGGGAAGTTCGTCAATCCTCGCCAGCTGAACTAAAGTTTGGCGGTTTTCTGAAACTACAACAAAGATCATTACTCATGGCCAGAGAAAAAGCCTTTGCGGAAGCCCAGGCGCGCGAAGACCGCAGCAAGATGGATCATCAGACCCGTGCTCGCATCGAGGAGGCGGTGCTCGACATTTTTGCCGAGCGCGAGTTTCACCGCGTGGGTCTCATCGAGATCGCCCGTGGCGCCAATGTGAGCCTTCAAACGCTCTACAAGTACTACGGCAGCAAGGAAGCGCTGCTGTTTTCGAGCCTCGACACCGCCCTGGGGCGGCTGGCCGTTCGCATGGTTGACCATCTTGAAGGCATCGAGGACTACAAGGCCCGGCTGCGCAAGGTGTTCTGGGTGTGTCTCGACTACTTCGAGAAGAACCCCAAGGTGGCGCAGATCGTGATGAGCAGCGTCTACCTCGGCACCTGGCGCAAGCAGGAGAACTTCCAGAATCCGGTGCTGTTTGGCACCTTCATGAAAGTGCTGGCGGAGGGGCGCGCCAAGGGCGTGCTCACCGATGAAGTCGATGAGAAGTATCTGCTCGACTACATCATGGGCGTGATGTTCCGCCTCGTGCAGATGTACATCCTGCGCGGCCAGAAGGAACCGCCCACGCAGCAGGCGGGGCCTTTGTTCGAGATGCTCTGGCGGGCCATCGCCAAGCCGCAATAGTTTTCGCACTCCGCAAGTCGCTGCGCAGCACGAGCGACCTTGCCGCGCAGCCCTGCGCCCGCCATTGCAGCGGGCGCAAGGCAAGCGGCTCAGCGTTTGGCGGCGTCGCGCACGAAGCTCTTCGAGGCCATCAGCACGGCAAGGCCGGTGGCGGCAATGGCCAGCGGTACGCCAAGTGCGAGTGATTTCTGCAAGCCCTGGGCGATGAAGGCCGGCGCCATTTCGGTGGCGTTGGCGGCCAGCATGGCGGCCTTGGCGTAGTGGTCGGACATCGCGCCGGTCACCAGCGAGCCCACCGCGCCGCCCAGCACATACTGAAAGAAGAAATACACCGCCATGGCCGTGGCGCGCAGGCGGGCATCGACGACGTCCTGCAAGGCGGCATAGACCGTGACGTAGTAGAGGAAATACAACAGCCAGCCCGTGCCCACCAAAAAGCCCAGCGCGGTGACTGCGCCCGCTGGCTGATTGAGTCCCAGCCACAAGAGCGGTGCCGCCACCAAGAGCGCAATGGCCCCCAGCAGCAGGCGCCCGCGCGGGTGCTTCTGGTGCAGCTTGTCGGCCAGCATGCCGCCGAGGCCTAAGCCCACCAGGCCAGTGGCACCGAGCACCAGCGAGGCCACCACGCCGGCCTGCGCGAGGTTCAGGCCGTGCAGCCGCACCAGCAGGGCGGGCAGGAAGCTGTTGAGTGAGTAGGCCGCGAAGTTGATGGCCGCACCCGAGGCGATGATCCACCACACGGTTTCGATCGAGAGAATCTGTTTGAAGGCATTGCCGGCCAGCGGTGCGCTGGCGGTTTTGTCTTGCTGGCCGCGTACTGGCTCGGTGAGTCGCCAGGCGAGCACCGCCACGATGAGCCCCGGTGCCGCAGCAATGAAGAAGGCTGCGCGCCAACCGTAGGTCTGGGCAATCCAGCCCCCGAGAGCGAAGCAGGCCAGCGAGCCCAGCGGCAAGCCCAGCATGAACAAGCCCAGTGCACGGGCGCGGCGGTGGCTGGGGTAGAGGTCGCCAATCATCGAGTTGCCGGCGGGCGCGCAGCTGGCCTCGCCCACACCCACCGCGAGACGCGCGAACAATAGACCCGTGAAGTTGCTGACCATGCCGCTGGCAGCCGTCGCCAGACTCCAGGCCGCCACGCCGTAGCCCAGGATGTGCGTGCGCTTCATGCGGTCGGCGAGTCGCCCGAGCGGGATGCCGGCCACGGCATAGATGAGGATGAAGGCGGTGCCGAGCGCGCCCGACATCGTGTCGGTGAGGCCAAATTCCTTGCGGATGGGTTCCAGCACCACGCCGGGGAGAAAGCGGTCGAAGAAGTTGAGGAAGTTGATGAGAAACAGCACGAACAGGGTGTAGCCGGCGCTCTGGACCACGCGCTTTTCAACGGTGCTGCTCATGCGATTTCTCCTCGCAAAGTGTGGTGATCAGCGCGCCGCTCTGTCGTCGGCGCTGCTGCGGTTTGAAGCTTTAGGGTTTCAGATGCTCCACAAAAAATGCCGTCTGGTCACGTACCGAGTCTTCGAAGCCTTCGCCCACGTAGATGTCGAAGTGCCCGCGCGCATAGCGGCAGACGGTGGCTTTCGCCCCTGCGCGGCGCGCGGCGTCTTCCACCGCCGAGGGTGGCACCACGGCGTCGTCCTGGGCGATGCAGAACAGCGTTGGGCAGTGCAGACGGCTGGCCATGAGATTGGGGCGGAACAGCGGCAGCGTGAGCATCCACGACAGGCTGATGGCGTTCACCCAGTCCGTTGGGGTGATGGCGGTGTAGCCGGGCACCGAATCGGGCGTGGTGAGCACGGCCATCGACCCCGGCGCGCCCACCACCGGCAGCGTGATGCGTGAGAAGCCCAGCTTGCTGCGGGCGAGATCGAGTGCAGCCAGCGCACTGACCTTGCCGACTTGTACCGGGCCTTCCAGCTTGAGCAGATGCTGCAAGGCTGCCAGGCCATCGAGCATGCCGCCCTGTGAGCTCACGGCCGCCACCCGGCCGTCTTCCACGGCCGCAGCGATCACCGTGCCGCCGGAGAACGAGCTGCCCCAGAGGGCGATGCGCGCGGGGTCGATACCTGGCATGAGGCGCACGTGGGCCAGTGCGGCTTTCCAGTCTTCCAGCTGCATGCGCACATCCACCACCTGCCGTGGAGCGCCATCGCTCTTGCCGAAGCCGCGGTAGTCGAACACCACCACCGCGAAGCCGGCATCTGCAAAGCGGGCCGCAAAGGGCTCGAGCCCGGCCGCCCGCACGCCGCCCAGGCCATGGGCCATCACAATGCAGGGCAGGCCGCGACTCTTGCCGCGTGTTTTGGCGGCGCCAGAGACCGGCAAGAACAAGCCGGCACGCAGGCGCACACCCTGGCTGTTGAACTCGATTTCCTTGGGCTTGATGGACATGGCGCGGGTTTCCGTCGTGGCGTGGTGGTCAGGGTGCAGCAAACAGCATCGCGAGGCCCAAGGCAATCAGCAGCAGTCCCATGCCGCGGTCGATCCAATGCGCGTAAGCCGATAGCGCCTGGCGAACGCGGGGCTGTCCCAGCGTTACGGCGACGAGGCTGAACCAGAGGCCGGTGCTGAGGGTGATCCACACAGCCAGGGCCAGTTTGAGGTGCAGCGGGGTGGGCGTGGTCACCAGCGCCGAGCAGAGGGCCACGAAAAACAGCGTGGCCTTGGGGTTGAGCAGGTTGGTGGTGAAGCCGATCAGGAAATCGTTGCGGGCGGCGGGTTCAATGGGCTGCGCGGCAGCAGGCCCCTGTGCCACCGAGCGCAAGGCCCTGAAGCCCATCCACAGCAGAAACCCGGCACCCGCATAGCGCAGCACATCGAGCAGCACCGGTAGCTGCTGCAAGAGCCAGCCGAGTCCGAACAGGGCGTAGGCCACATGAAACACGATGCCGGCGGCAATGCCCCAGGCGGTGGTGAGGCCAGCCCTGCGCCCATGCGCCAGCGTCTGCCGGGTGACCACGGCAAAGTCCGGCCCGGGACTGCTGACGGCCATCAGGTGCGCGATGGCGGCGGCGGAGAATAAAGTGAGACTGTTCATGGGGGAGACGCGCTTGAAACAGCACGGCGGGAAGTCGGCAGGGATGATCCTGTATTTGCGCAGGCGCTGCGCCGCGGGTGCAAACCCTTTGCCGCACTCTGCCATCCAAGCTGCATGCAACTCACCCTCGCCAGCGCCCATGCCTTTATGACTCTCGTGGAAACCCCCGAGGTGGAGACCCCTGCGCCAGCGGCCGCCGCGCGTCGGCCTGTGGCGGACGAGGCCCGGGCAGCGGCGCAGACGGCCGAGAGCGCCGACGTGCTGGCCGCCAGCCGCGGCGATGCCAAGGCCTTTGAGCGGCTGTATCAGGCGCATGTCGGCAAGGTGTATGGCCTGTGCTGGCGGCTGTGCGATGGCGATGCCGCCAAGGCCGATCAGGCCGCGCAGGATGCCTTTGTGCGGGCCTGGGAAAAACTCGCGAGCTTTCGCGGCGAGTCGGCCTTTGGCACTTGGCTGCACCGGCTTACGGTGAATGTGGTGCTGGGCGAGCACCGCCTGCTCAAGCGCTGGACCACTTTTGAAGACGCCGAAACCGCCGGCGCGCCCGAGCCCAGCCATCACCCCACGGCACACCTCGGCGACCGCATGGATGTGGAGCGCGCTTTGACGCGCCTCCCAAAAGGCGCGCGCGCCGTATTGGTGCTGCACGACCTCGAAGGCTGGCAGCACGACGAGATCGCGGCCGCCACCGGTATTGCCGTTGGCACCTCGAAGGCGCAGCTGCACCGAGCCCGCAAATTGATGAAGGAGTGGTTGTCATGAGTCTGCCCCCGAGCAAGGCCGAATCCGCCGCGGTGGCTGACGCCGCGTGCGAGGCGCCGGTGCCGGGTCTGGCCGCGCTGTCTCGCGAGCGCGAACCTTCCCGTGATCTCTGGGCCGGTATCGAGAGCCGCATTGCCGCGCCGCAGCGCAAGGCCGCGCGCCATCGCCAGGCCAGTCTCTGGCCGTATGGCCTTGCCGCCAGCGTTGCTGCCGCGCTCATCACGGGCCTGCTGCTGCGGTCGCCCCAGGGTGTCATTTCCCAGTCCCGCGAGCAGGCCAGTATCAACACCGAATTCTCGCCAGAGCCAGCCCGCCTCGCGACGGCACGCCACAGGCCGGATGACCACCGCCAGGGCCAGCCACGGGCGGGTGATTCCGCTCCGCGAGGCCAGCGGACGCTGCGCAGCGAATCGCTCGACAACGCGCCGGCACTGGTGGCGGAGCGGGCGGGTGTGCGCGACAGCGGCTTGATGAAGGCGACGTATGCCAGCGGCGGCCATCAGGAGGCGCAGGCGCAACAGGCCATTCTGCGGGCCAATCTCAAGCTCGCCAGACAGGCCGAGCGCGAGGTGCGTCGCGCCCTCAAGGCCGACCCCGAATCACAGAGCCTGCAAGGCCTGCTGGCGAGCACACAGCAGCAGCGCGAGCGCCTCACCACCCTGCTCATTCACGACCCCGGCTAAACCCGCTCGCGAACCCCTCACGTTTTCCAGGAGACACCCATGCGCACTCTCACCATTGCCCTTGCCTTGAGCCTCACCAGCCTGCTGGCCCAGGCCGCCGCCAGCGAGTTCACCGACCGCCGCCCGCTCAATGCCGATGCCAAGCTCTCGGTGCGCAACCTCGCTGGCGTGATCGAGATCGATGCCTGGGACAAGACCGAGATGGACCTGGCCGCCCAGCTGGGGGACTCCACTGAAAAGGTGGAGATCACCGGCAGCGCCGGCGATTTGAAAGTGGAAGTGAAGAATCGCAAGTCCGACCGCTACTCCGGCGATGGCGAGACAAGACTGAAGCTCCGTGTGCCCGTGGGCGTCATCCTGAGCCTCGATGGCACCAGCGCTGATCTGGTGGTGCGCGGCACCAAGGGCGCCATCACGGCTCGCAGCGTCAGCGGCGACATTGACCTGGCGGTGCCCGCCAAGCTCATTACCGTGCAGACCGTGAGCGGCGATGTGCGCCTGGAAACCCCAGCCGCACGCGAAACCCGTCTCAACACGGTTTCGGGCGATACCCAGGTGAGTGGCGCCGCTGGCTTGCTGGTGTCCGAGTCGGTGTCGGGGGATGTGAACGTCGAAGGTGGACCCTTCGCGCTGGTCGATCTCAAGTCGGTGTCGGGTGATATCACCATGCAAGCCAGCTTCACCGCCGAGGCCCGCGTGAAGGCGGAATCGCTTTCCGGCGATGTGCAGGTGAATGCGCCAGCCTCGCTCTCGGCCGAGGTGACGCTCAAGACCTTCTCGGGCGAGCGTCAGTCGCGGTTCGAATCGGTGCGCGAAGCCAGCGACAGCAAGCGCTCGGTGCTGAAGATCGGCGAGGGCAGAGGGCAGTTCTCGCTCACCAGCTTCTCGGGCGATGTCACGCTCGACAAGCAGTAGGCGAGAACTGCGAAAGAATCCTCAGAGCTTGTTCTCGGCGCGCCAGGCGAGGTAGTCCGCTGCCGTCTGCGCAGGTAATTCCAGCATCGGGCAGTGGCCGATGTTCGGCATCACCAGCTTCTTCGAATTGGGCAGCAGCACTTGCAGTGCGGCGGCGCCATCCGGGTGCAGCACGCGGTCTTTCTCGCCCCAGACGATGAAGCTGGGGATGTTCGCCGCCGCCGTGTTGGGGATCAGGGTTTCCAGCATCGGCGACACCCCATAGAGCTGGTCGCGGATGCGGGCGTAGTGATCGGCATTGGCGATGTCGCGCGACATCAGCACGGTCTTCAGCGGGGCCGGCACCGGCGGCGGGGTGACGAACACCCAAGCCATGCGCGCCTCGAACTCCTCGGGGCTGCGCACGATCAGCGGCAGCGTGTTGCCCTTCTCGGCGTATTCGAACATCTCGCTCTTGGCGGTGGTGGTGACACCCGCCGGGTCGAGCATCCACAAGCTCGCCACGGCATCGGGGTAGGCCGCCGCATAGGCGCCGATGATCCAGCCGCCCATGCTGTTGCCGCCGAAGTGCGCCTTCGTGACACCCATCTCTTGCAGCAAGGCGTGCAGGCGCTGCACCTGGGCAGGAATCGTGTAGTCGGCATCTGCCGGGGCGCTGCTGCTGCCGAAGCCGATGAGGTCGGGGGCGATGACGCGCATGGTGGGCGTGAGCGTGCGTACGCTGCGGGTCCAGTGGTCGGCATTGCCGCCGAAGCCGTGGATCAGCACCAGCGGCAACGTGCCTTCAGCCGCAGTGCCACCGGTGAGCACATGCCATTTCAGGTCGCCGACAGTGATGGTTTCTTCAGCGAGACCTGACTGGCTGCGCTCGCTCTGCATGGCCAGCGCCAGCGCTTTTTCGGGGAAGGCATAGACGGCGCCCACCAGGGCGGTGATGACGAGTGCGAGGCCCAGCAGCAGCTTCTTGAACATTCAGATTCTTCCTTGAGTGATGTCTTGATCTTGGGTGGTGAGCGCCTTGCCGCCACGCAGATGGCGCGTGCGCCAGGCCACACGCACGCCCACCTCGGGTCGGGTGTCGCTGGTGAGCGTGCATTCCAGTGTGTCGCCGGCATCCAGCGTGAGGGCTTGCAGCAGCGGCAGATAAATCTGCTCCCAGTGCGTGGGGGCTGCAAAGGGTGAAGTGGAGATTTCGACACCCGGCACTAGTTCGGAGACCCACCACAGCGCGTAGCCGTGAATCGTCTGCCCCGCCAGCGCCTTGCCGGACCAGTGCACGCTCTCGCGCCGCAGAGAGGGCGCGGCGTCGGCATCACTGGCAAAGCGCAGGGTGTCCCAGCACTTGCCGTGCGCCGCACTGCCGCCCAGGTCGGCCGGCTGCACGGCGCGCACATACATATTGTTGAGGCTCATGGTGCGGGCGGCGGAGAGGTCCAGCCCAAAGCCCACCTGGGGCCAGATGTCGATTTCACTCTGCAAGCGCGGCGTCAGCACGGGGGCGACGAACTGCTTCAGTCCGCAGGGGATCATCACGCCGTTCTTCTTCAGGTAGCGGCGCGCATCGTTCAAGGTTTCCAGCAGGTTTTCTTCGAGCGCGTAGTTGCCCAGCGTCTCGCTCACCACCACATCCACCTTCTCGGGCTTCTTGATCGCACCCGAGTGACCCTGGATGAAGCTCAGGCCGTCGATCTTGTTCGCACGCGCCAGTTGCTGCGCGAGTTGGATGGTGTCGGTGTACTCGATGAGCGTACAGTGCGCCGCACCCAGCTGGCGGGCGATGAAGCTCAGAAAACCCGTGCCCGCGCCGAGATCCGCCACGGTGGTCACTCCCGGCTTGATGACGGACTTGAGTGCCGCCTGAAACGCGGTGTTGCGAGGTAGGTCCCCGAGAAGTTTGCGGTGCAGTTCGATTTCGCTCATCGCGCTTTGTCACGGACAATGCGCGCCACATGAAACTCCCCAGCTACCCGGCGCTCGAAGCCGTCCCCGCCCTCAAGGCCGCCCTGCACGATGCGGGCCGCGCTGTGCTGGCCGCACCACCGGGTAGCGGTAAGACCACAACCATCCCCCTGGTGCTGCTCGACGAGCCTTGGCTGAAGGGCAAGAAGATTCTGCTGCTGGAGCCGCGCCGCGTGGCCGCGCGTGCCGCTGCCGCGCGCATGGCGAGCCTCTTGGGCGAGAAGGTGGGTGACACGGTCGGTTATCAGATTCGCTTCGAGCGGCGTATCGGGCCATCGACTCGAATCGAGGTCGTGACCGAAGGCCTGCTGACGCGCCGCCTGCAGGCCGACCCCGAGCTGCCGGGCGTGGGCCTGGTGATCTTCGATGAGTTTCACGAGCGCTCGCTGGATGCCGACCTCGCCCTGGCGCTCACTCTCGATGCGCGCGAGAACCTCAATCCCGAGCTGCGACTGCTGGTGATGTCCGCAACGCTGGATACCCAGCGCGTCGCGGCCCTCTTGGACGAGGCGCCCATCATCACCGCTGGCGGCACCTTGTTCCCGGTGGATGTGCGCTATCGCCCGCCCCGCGCCGATATCCCAATGGACGAGGCGCTCGCCAATGCGGTGCTCACCGTCCTCGGCGAAACCGAGGGCGACCTGCTGTGCTTTCTGCCCGGCACCCGAGAAATCCGCGGTGCTGCGCGGCGCATCGAGGCGCGCACGGCGAGCGTGGTGGTGCGGCCGCTGTATGGCGAGCTGTCGTCCACCGAGCAAGACCTCGCCTTGGCACCCG
>CAMTXV010000028.1:0-4820 GCA_947085665.1 uncultured Sinobacteraceae bacterium
ACGATGACAACCGCGATGGCCGCAAGCACGGCAAGAAGCACAAGAAGCACCGCGGCAAGCACGACTAGATCGTTGCCCCGCGGCACGAAAAAGCCCGGTCGTGACCGGGCTTTTTCTGTGGCTTGTGATGCTCTCAGGGCAGGCGCTCGAAACGCGGTCGTAGCTGCCCGTGGATCAAGACCTGTTCGAAGAACATGGCGTGAGGCCGCACCCAGAGCCCGCTGTCGTTGTAGAGCGGGCGGTAGAGCGCCAGCGGCTCCAGCGTTTCACTGTGGCGCACCACGCCCAGCAGCTCGTATTCGCCGCCCTTGTAGTGACGGTAGCGGCCCGGTGTAGCCACCGGCAGAGGCGGCAGCTCGCCCATGCTCAGCGTGCAGCCACCTTCTTGCCGCCGGCCTTGCCCTTGGGCTTTGCCGGCGCCTGTCGCTGGCGAAAGGCCTCATACAGACACACAGCCGCCGCCACCGAAACGTTCAGCGATTCGATCTTGCCCACCATGGGGATCTGCACCAGACGGTCGCAGGTTTCACCCGTGAGGCGACGCAGGCCTTCACCCTCGCCGCCCATCACCAGCACGGTGGGGCCGGTGAGGTCCACGTCGTAGATGGAATCGGTTTCTTCACCGGCGAGGCCGGTCACCCAGTAGCCAAGTGACTTGAGCTTTTCCAGCGTGCGCACCAGGTTGGTGACGGCCACCACCGGCACGCGCTCGGCGGCACCCGCTGCGGCCTTGCGCGCCACGGGCGTGAGGCCCACGGCACGGTCCTTGGGAATGATCACGGCGGTCACCCCCACGGCTTCGGCGGTGCGCAGGCAGGCGCCGAGGTTGTGCGGGTCTTGCACGCCATCGAGCACCAGCACGAGGCGGTCTGGCGTGGCGGGCAGATCGAGCGCTTCCTCGCCCTGGTAGTCGGCGGCCTGCACAGCGGCGATCACACCCTGGTGGCGAAGGCCGGGGGCGAGCATGTCGAGCTGGTCTTTCGACACCGTGCGCACGGTGACGTTGCGGCGCTGTGCCAAGGTGAGCAGCCGCGACATGCGGGCATCGTTGCGGCCCGCGAGAATCAGCACTTCGCGGGGCTTCTTCTCGGCGTCGTCGAGAGCGGCTTCAACGGCGTGAAAACCGCCGATATAGGTTTCAGACATGGTGATAAGTCCCCAAATGAAAACGGGGCGAGCCGACTGGCTCGCCCCGTGAGGACGCGATGATAGCTTTTTGCAGCCTGGCTTTTTAGCCGCCGAGATAACCGGGTGGCGAATAGGCCGCCTGCTCGTTGCCTTCGACGATGGCCTTGATGACGATATCGACCCGACGGTTGCGCGGCTCGGCGATGTTGTCGGCAGTGCGCACCAAAAGCTCGTTCTCGCCACGACCCTCCTGGCGCAGGCGCTGGCCCGGCACACCGCGGCTGATCAGATAGCTCGTCACGCTCGCGGCGCGACGCTCGCTGAGCGACTGGTTGGTGGCGGGCGTGCCTACGGCATCGGTGTGGCCGACCACATGGATGACAGTGGAGTTGTAGTCGGTGATGGTGCTGGCCAGCTTGTCGAGTGCGGCCATGGCCTGCGGCTTGAGCACGGCCTGGCCGGTGTCGAAGGTCACGTCCGCCGCTACGGCCACGTTGAGGGAGCCATCAGCCATGGTGTTGACGCTGAGCTGATTGTTGCGCTCCTCGGCTTCGAGCTTCTGCTTCAGCTCGGCGCGCTGGCGGTCCATGTACTTGCCCACCGCACCACCGGCCAGGGCGCCGACAAGAGCGCCAACAATGGGGGCGCCATCGGCACCGCTCACCTGATTGCCAATGATGGCCCCCACCACGCCGCCGGCACCGGCGCCGACCTTGGTGCTGCGGTTGGGGTCGGTTGCACAGCCCACCAGCGTGGCAGCAGCCAGAGTGGCAATGAGCGCTTTTTGCATGAACATGGGTTTATCTCCGCTTCTTCTTGTTGCGATTGCCGGGACGCTGAGGGGAGCCCTCGGAACGTGGCGGCGCACCTCGACCCTGCGGCTGTTGCTGCCGACGGCCCTGAGGCTGACCAGAGTCTTTTCTGGCGCGCTGAACTGGCTCTGAACCCCGGCCGCTGCCCTGCCCGCCTCCGGCCATTTCGGCTGGCACCAGATCGATCTTGCGTTCCTCCAGATTGACGCGCGCCACTTGCACCTTGATGGGTTGGCCGAGGGCAAAGGCGCGGCCATTGCGCTTGCCGACGAGGCGCTGCGTGGTCTTGTCGAACACGAAGTTGTCTTCACCCAGCGTGCTCACATGCACGAGGCCATCGATGAACAGGCCAGTTAGATCAACGAACAGGCCAAAGGTGGTGACGCTCGACACCACCCCATCGAACACATCGCCCACGCGGTGGCTCATGAACTCGCACTTGAGCCAGCTCACCACATCGCGCGTGGCCTCATCGGCGCGGCGTTCGGTGCCTGAGCAATGCAGGCCCAGGGCATCCATTTGCTCAGCGGTGTAGTCGAAGTCCTTCGGCTTGCCGCGCTTGAGCACATGCTTGATCGATCGGTGCAGCAGCAAGTCGGGGTAGCGGCGAATCGGCGAGGTGAAGTGGCCGTAGTGCGTCAGTGCCAGGCCGAAGTGCCCGAGCACCTCGGGCGAGTAGCGCGCCTGAGTCATGGTGCGCAGGATCATCATGTGGATCAGGCCCGTATCGGGCCGACCCTTGGCCTGCTCGGTGACCTTGGCGAAGTCGCCAGCCGCCGGCGCCTCACCACCGCCCAGCATCAGGCCGCGAGTGGCGAGGAACTCCTTGAGCATCGTGACCCGCATCGGGTCCGGGCGCTCATGCACGCGGTAGAGCGTCGGCGTTTCCTTGGGTGCGACGAACATCGCTGCCTGCACGTTGGCGGCGATCATGCACTCCTCGATCATGCGGTGCGCCTTGTTGCGCACCACCGGCACGATGCGCTCGATCTTGCGGTCGTCGCTGAACTCGAACTTGGTTTCCTGGCCTTCGAAGTCGATGGCGCCGCGCTTGATGCGGGCGCGGAACAGGGCATCGAACACTTCTTCGAGCGCCTTCAGATGCGGCAGGATCTTCTTGTGCGCCACCGCCTGCTCGCCCTTGGGGTTGGCCAGCATCGCCGCCACGTCCTCATAGATCAGCCGCGCCTGGCTGTTCATCACGCCCTCGTAGAACTTGGCGGCCGTCACCTCGCCATCCTTGCTCACGCGCATTTCGCAGACCATGCACAGGCGGTCGACATGCGGGTTGAGCGAGCACAGACCGTTGCTGAGTTTCTCCGGCAGCATGGGAATGACGCGGCGCGGGAAGTACACCGAGGTGCCGCGCTTCTGCGCTTCTTCATCCAGTGGCGCGCCTACCTTCACATAGGCCGAGACATCGGCAATGGCGACGATGAGCTTGTAGCCACCACGGATCTTTTCCTTCGAGGCATACACGGCGTCATCGAAGTCGCGGGCGTCGGCGCCGTCGATGGTGACCAGCGGCAGCTTGCGCAGGTCGACACGGCCCTTGGCGTCGACCTCGCGCACCTCGGGGTCAATGGCCTTCGCCTCCGCTTCCACCTCCGCCGGCCACTCGTAGGGCAGGTCGTGGCGGCGCAGCGCAATCTCGATTTCAAGACCCGGCGCCAGATGCTCGCCGATGACCTCGGTGATGCGCCCCACCATGGTGCCGCGTCCACCGGGCACGGTGATGATCTCGGCACGCACCACCTGGCCGGGCTTGGCGCCCTGCAGATCGCCCGAGGGAATCTGCAGCTCGAAGGGCTGGGCCTTCTGGTTGTCTGGCGTGAGCCACCAGCGGCCCTGATCCTGCCGAAGGCGGCCCACCGCAAAGCGCGGTGCGGTGGAAACCATGGCGATGAACTCACCGGCCAGGCGCCCGCTGTGATCGAGTTCGGCAATGCGCTCACGCACCCGGTCGCCCGTCATCAGCCCGCGCATCTCGCGGGCGGGCAGAAACACGTCTTCGCCGCCTTCGAGCTTGGGCTCGGGCACCACGAAGCCGAAGCCGTCGCGATGGGCGCTGACCTTGCCGGTGAGTTCGAGGCCCACCCTGGCGGAGGACTTGGCGGCATGGGCGCCGGCAGCAGGGGCCGACATCAGCTGTGGCTTGAACACGGGCTCGGGGGCCGCAGGGGCAGCCACAGCGGGTTTGCCCTTGGGCGCACGGGGGGCCGGCTCGGCGGGTTTGGTCACAGACTGCTGGGGCTTGGCGGCAGGGGCTGCCGCCTTGGGTGCTGCTGGCACTGCCGGCTTGGCCGGGCGCGGTGGAGCAGCGGGCGCTGCAATCTCGCTGATCGGCGTCGGCACCTGTGGCAAGCCAACGGCACCCGAGGCAGCCGGCACCAGACGGCCGCGACGATCCAGCACCACCTGACCACCGCGCACCAGTTCCAGCACGCGCTTTTCGAGTGCGGTCTGATCGGGCAGTTTCTTCAAATCGAAGAAGCCGATGAGGTCGTCCAGCGAGGAAGGCTGGGTCTTCAGCCGGGCCAGAATAGCGTCGCTTTGAGGCGTATTGGCAATGCGCTGAGGGGGGCGTGAGGCCGCTGCGGGTTGGACGAGGCCGGGCACGAACTCCTGCTTCCAGGGCTCCTGCTCGTCGCCATCCTGCCGCCGGTTGCGGTCGTAGGGGTTCTTTCTTTTTTTCATTGACAAGCCTTGGGGGCGACACGATACTGCGCGCCCTTCGATTGTGAGGCCAAAAGCCTATGCCGTTGGCCCACACGAAACCATCTGGTCGTCACCTGAAGTTGATGTGGTGATGGTGGTTGATGCCGGTGATTTACGCTATGCCGGTGTGGACGAATATATTCAGCGCTTGCCTGGGCCATA
>CAMTXV010000029.1:0-6975 GCA_947085665.1 uncultured Sinobacteraceae bacterium
CATTGTGGGTGATCGAGCTGCGCCGCGTAGCAGCGCCGCGAAATCACTTGTTGAACCGCAAAAGCCCGTCTGTGACGGGCTTTTTGCATTGTGGGTGATCGAGCTGCGCCGAGAGCGGTGTTGCGAGGGTCAAGGCCCGGCCAGTGCGGGCTTTTTCACGCGCGTCGATTACCATCGCGCCATGTCAGAAACCGCGCAAGAGCGCCTCCACCACAGCCACCTCGAACGCGCGCGCGAGCAGATCATTGATCTCTTGACGCGGCAGCAGGTCGAGCGCGAGCTAGTGAGTCGATCTGAAGTCTCGAAGCAGGACGTGGTGGCCCAGCTGGTCGCGCGCCAGCAGCAGGCCGCGCTCGAAACCAAGCTGGCCCAGCTGCACCCGGCCGACATCGCCTTCATTCTCGAAGCCCTGCCGCCCGACGTGCGCGAAACCGCCTGGGCGCTGGTGAAGCCGGACCGTCGCGGCGCCGTGCTGCTGGAGACCAACGAGGCGGTGCTGCGTGCGCTGCTGGGCGACATGCGGCCGGAAGAAATCGCCGCCGTCGTGCGCCACCTCGACAGTGACGACATCGCGGAGCTGCTCACCGAACTGCCGGAGGAACTGAGCCAGGCCGTGCTGGTGCGGCTCGACCGCGACGACCAGGCCGAAGTGCGCTCGGTGCTGTCCTTCCCCGATGGCAGCGTCGGGTCAATGATGGATCTCGACTTCCTGTCGATTCGCGAAGACGCCTCGCTGGAGGCCGTGCTGCGCCTGCTGCGCCGGCAGAAGAGCCTGCCAGCCGAGATCAACCAGCTCATCGTGGTGGATCGCGCCGGTCATCTGCGCGGCGTGCTCTCACTCGATCAGCTGCTGCTGTCAGACCCAGAGCAGGAAGTGCGCGATGTGATGACCGCCAACCCGACCTTCTTCTACACCGGCGATGACATCGACGACGCCGTGAGCGCCTTCGAGAAGTACGACCTCATCAGTTCGCCGGTGGTGAACCTGCACAAGCAGGTGGTGGGGCGCATCCCGGTCGATGCGGTGGTCGATGCCATCAAGGCCCGCGCGCAGAGCGAGAGCCTGCGCCAGGTGGGTCTGCGCGAGGAAGAAGACCTGTTTGCGCCGGTGATGGCGAGTGCGAAAAACCGCTGGCCCTGGCTCGCACTCAACCTGCTGACTGCCTTCGTCGCATCGCGAGTGATTGGGGCGTTTGAAGACATCATCGTCCAGCTCGTCGCACTCGCGGCCCTCATGCCCATCGTGGCGAGCATCGGCGGCAATACCGGCAACCAGACCGTCGCGCTGGTGATTCGCGGCATTGCGCTCGATCAGCTCGGCCCCACTCAGCTGCGCAAGATGTTCAGCAAGGAGTTCGGCATTGCCACCCTCAACGGCGCACTCTGGGGCGCGGTGCTGGGCGTGGTGACCTTTGCCCTGTATCAAAACGCCCCACTCGCGCTGGTGATTGCGGTGGCGGTGCTGCTCAACCTCTGGGTGGCAGCCGCAGCGGGCGTGCTGATTCCGCTCACCCTGCAACGTTTCGGGCGCGACCCGGTGATGGGCTCTAGCGTGTTGCTAACGGCGTTCACCGACAGCATGGGCTTCTTCATTTTTCTCGCCTTGGCGGCGGTGTTCTTGGTGTGATGAGCTACTGGGATTCACAGCATCCGTATCGCTGGCGCACTTGGTTACGCAGCAAGCTGCCAAGGTTTTTGATTGATCTTGGCTTGGCGAAGAAGGCGAAGGACTGCGGCTTGTTAGAAGCAGAACATTGGCACTACAAAATCGACGACGAATCGAGCGGTTGCTATCACTGCGATGTCGTTTCCCGAGGTCAGCTTTGGCGGTGATTCATTGAAGCGCCATGCCGAGCGCCCTATCCTTCGCGCCCATGACTGACGCCACCACCATCGCCACCTTCGCCCAGCAAATGATTGCTGCGGGTGAGATGTTCCACTCGCGTGGCTGGGTGCCTGCCACGGGTGGCAATTTCTCCGTGCGGCTCGATGCCGAGCAGGTGCTCATCACTGCCAGCGGCAATCACAAGGGCGAGCTGCGCGAGGCGCATTTTCTCGTCGCCACGCTCGACGGCAAGCCGCGGGAAGCGGGTCGAAAGGCCAGTTACGAGACGCTGCTGCATATGCAGATTTACCAGCGCGTGCCGGAGGCCAAAGCGGTGCTGCACGTCCACACCACCGCTAACACGCTGCTATCCCGCAAGTTCGATCAGATCGTGCTCACCAACTACGAGCTGCTGAAAGTGCTGCCGGGTGCGCCCGACCCGCAAGCGGAGGTCATCATCCCCGTCTTCGCCAACGATCAGGACATCGCCCGCTTGAGCGCGACGGTGGACGCCCACATGGTGAAGATGCCCGCGACGCCGGCCTATCTGATTGCCGGTCACGGCCTCTACGCCTGGGGCAAAGATGTGGCCGAAGCGCGGCATCGCGTCGAGGCCATCGAGTTCATGCTGGAGTGCCACTTACGAGAGCTTTCGCTATGACGACCCTGACCATCACCCCAGACAACGCGCCCGACGACGTGCTGCTGCACACCAGCGATTTCGACGTGATCCAGAAGGAACTTGCCGCCATCGGCGTGCCCATGGAACGCTGGAGCGCGAATGAAAAGCTGGCTCCCGACGCCGACCAGGCCACGGTGCTCAAGGCCTACGAGAAATCGGTGGCGGCACTCAATGCCAAATACGGTTTCCAGAGTGTCGATGTGATGGGCATTCATCCGGCGCACGAGATGGCCGCCACCGCGCGCGGCAAGTTTCTGGCTGAGCACACGCACGACGACTTCGAAATCCGCTTCTTCGTCGATGGAGCCGGTGTGTTCTACATCCGCAAGAACGGCAAGGTGTACCAAACGTTGTGCACCGCCGGCGATCTGCTGGAGCTGCCCGCCCACACCACGCACTGGTTCGACATGGGGCCGAAGCCCTTCTTCAAGGCGATCCGCTTTTTCACCAAGCCCGATGGCTGGGTGGGACATTTCACGGGCGACGAGATCGGCAAGTCCTTCCCCGAATACGCCGGGGCTGGCGCTTGAGCATCAAGGCCATCGTCACCGATATTGAAGGCACCACGTCGTCAATCGACTTCGTGCACCAGACGCTGTTCCCGTACGCGAAGCTGCACCTGCGCCACTTTCTGCGCGCGCAAGCACGTCGCCCTGAGGTGGCCGCTCAGGTGCACGCGGTGGCCACTGAAGAAGGTCGGCAGCTGACGCTTGAAGACGCCGCCGACGTGCTGGAACGCTGGATGGCGGAAGACCGCAAGGCGACCCCGCTGAAAGCGCTACAGGGCATGGTCTGGGCGCAGGGTTATGCCGCAGGCGAGCTGATCGGGCATGTGTATGCCGACACCCCCGTGGCGCTGCGCCGCTGGCATGACGCGGGCGTGCAGCTCTATGTGTATTCGTCCGGTTCGGTGGAAGCCCAGCAGCTGATCTTTGGCCATACCGAATACGGCGATCTCACGCCGCTGTTCAGCGGCTACTACGACACGCGCATTGGCGCGAAGCGCGAGGCTGTCGCCTATCGCGCCATTCTCGAAGACATCGGACTACCGGGCAGCGAAGTGCTGTTTCTCTCCGACATCGGCGAGGAACTCGACGCCGCGCGCGAGGCGGGGCTGATGACCACTCAGCTGCTGCGCGATGCCAAGGCCAGGCCCTTTGCGCATCACCCGGCGGTGAGCGCGTTCTCCGAAATCACGCTCGACTAGTCTTCCTCGTCCTCTGGCGTGGAGTCCTGCTTCGATGCCAGCGAAGCACGCCAGCACCAGTGCCAGGGCTCGTAGAGAAAACCCTGCGTGTTGCCGCGCGGATAGCTCATCACAAAGCCAAATGACGCCGCGTGCTGTGTGAGCCAGGCGAAGGCTGCGGTGTGCTCGAAGGCTTCATCCAGCGGCCCGCAGTCGGCGCTGCCGAGATCCACCGCATGGCCTGTGTGGTGCTCGCTGTAGCCGGGCGGCGCGTTGACGCACAGCACTTCTTCGAGCGCCGTGCCGCGTTGCAACTTGCCGCGGATCAGCGCGGCCTGAAAGGCATAGCTGCGAAATGCCGAAACCAGCTGCAGCTCGATGCTGTCTTTCGCTGCTGCCGTGCGCATCTTCAGCCAGGCGCGTGCGGCTGGGCGATGCAGCAGCTTGTCGCGGCCATCAGTGCCCAGCCCCACTGGCGTGAGATGCCGGGCCTCCACATGAAAGGGCAGGGCGCGGGTCTTCAACCATTCGGGTGTAATGCCCAGCTCGCTGCACAGCGAGCGCACTTCGGCGCGGCTCATGGCGCGAGCAGCGCCTGCCAGTCGCGCGTGACATCACCTGCGGCGAAGAATGCCGGTGTGCGCAGGCTGCTCTCGGGTGCATAGCGCATGGGCGCGAAATCGTTGAGCGACAGCGCGGCGCCGCCCGCCTGCTCCAGCACACACTGGGCGGCAGCGGTATCCCAGAACCAGATACTGGCGAACTTGGGATAAGCGTCTGCCAAGCCTTCGGCAATGCGGCAGTACTTCAGCGAGCTACCGACACTGGTGGTGTCGTAGGGCTCCAGGCGCGAGAGTCTGGCCGTGGCCTCCGGGTCGGGGTGGGCGCGGCTCAGCAGCAGCGTGGGTTTCGCAGGGCAGGCGCGCGTGCGCAGGGTGCTGCGCTGGCCGGCCTGTTCACGCCAGGCACCGTGGCCTTCGGCTGCGGCATAGAGCAGGTCCAGCGCGGGTGCCAGCACCACGCCGAGGATGACGACGCCGTTTTCGACGAGCGCGATGTTGACGGTGAACTCGCCGTTTTTGGCAATGAACTCGCGGGTGCCATCGAGCGGGTCCACCAGCCAGTAGCGCTGCCAGCCGGCGCGCACGGCAGGCTCCGGAATCACGCCTTCTTCCGATACCACGGGGATGTTCGGCGTGAGGGCCGTCAAGCCATCGAGAATCACGTGGTGGGCGGCGAGATCCGCTGCGGTGACCGGCGAGTCGTCGGTTTTCTGGGTGACGGTGAAATCGTCGCGGTAGATGGCGAGGATGGCATCGCCCGCCTGCCGCGCGAGGGCGACGACGGCGTCGAGGAGGTCTGTCTGGGTCATCGCTCTATGATAGGCGCATGCACTCTCCAGCCTCCGCGTTTTCTCCTGCCGCCGCACTGCCCTGGTCCGACATCGAGTGGGTGCTGCTCGACATGGACGGCACGCTGCTGGACCTTGGCTACGACAACTGGTTCTGGCGCACGCTGGTGCCCGAGCGCTACGCCGCCGCACAAGGAATGAGCATTGCCGAGGCGCAGACTGCACTCGCCCCGCGCTTTGCCGAGGTGGCGCACACCCTGCCCTGGTACTGCACGGACTACTGGAGCCGCATCACCGGGCTCGACATGGCCGCACTCAAGCGCGAAACGCGTGACCGCGTGGGGCTGCTCGATGGCGCCGAGGATTTCCTGCGCGCGGTGCAGGCTTCCGGCAAGCATCTTTGGCTGGCCACCAACGCTCACCCCGATAGCTGGCGCGTGAAGCTGGAGCAGACCGGGCTCGCGCATTACTTCGATCACATCATCAGTTCACACGATTTCGGCGCGCCGAAGGAGTCGCAGCATTTCTGGCAGGGGCTGCTCGCGGCCTATCCCTTCGCGCGCGAACGCGCTCTTTTTGCCGACGACAGCCAGCCGGTGCTGCATGGTGCGAAGACCTTCGGCATCGGCCACATCCGCGCCATCGCCTGCCCCGAGAAAGACGGCGTGCGGCGCGTGATCACCGAGTTCACGGCAGTGGATCGGCTCGCCGATCTACTGCCGATCACTTAGTCACTAGTTGCGACGGGGCGGCCCGCGACGCTGGCGGTTCTGGTGGCGGCCACGGCCGTCGTCCTCGCGGCGCGGCAGGCGCTCCGGCACCAGATAGTCCGCCGGCTTGAGCGATTCGACCGTGCTCTCGATCTGCGGAATCTTCATGCCGATGTAGTGCTCGATCTCCGGCAGCGAGTAGGCATGGCTCTCGCAGACGAAGCTGATGGCATCGCCCGTGGTGCCAGCGCGCGCAGTGCGGCCGATACGGTGTACGTAGTCGGCGGCCTCGTTGGGCAGGTCGAAGTTGATGACGTGACTGACGCCGGTGATGTGCAGGCCGCGGGCGGCGACGTCTGTGGCCACCAGAATGGGCAGCTTGCCGGCCTTGAAGTCCTCCAGCAGCTTCAGGCGGCGTGTCTGCGCCACGTCACCGCTCAGGGTGGCGGCCGTGAAGCCGTTCTTCACCAGGGCGCGCTCGACCATTTCGCAGCCGCGCTTGGTGTTGACGAACACCATGGTGCGGGTGGCTTCCAGCGTGCGTAGCAGGCCCACCAGAAGAGGCAGCTTGTCGTGATTGCTGACATGCACCATCTGCTGCTTCACGCGCTCGGCGGTGACCTGCTCGGGCTCGATCTCGACCTTGCCCACGTCGGGCTTCATGTGCTCGAAGGCCAGCTCCAGCACGCGGTGACTGAGCGTGGCGGAGAACAGGAAGCTCTTGCGCTCGGCTGGCGGCGGCATCTTGCGCAGCAGGTAACGGATGTCGTCGATGAAGCCTAAGTCGAACATGCGGTCGGCTTCGTCGAGCACCATGCACTCGACATAGGCGAGCGAGTAGGTTTTCTGCTTGTAGAAGTCGATCAACCGACCGGGCGTGCCGATGAGAATATCCACGCCGTCTTCAATTTCGGCGCGCTGTTGTTCGTAGCCCGCGCCGCCGTAGCAGACGGTCATCTTCAGGCCGGTATCCACGCCGAGCGCCTTGGCGTCGTTGTAGATCTGCACGGCGAGTTCGCGCGTGGGGGCCAGAATGAATGCACCCGGCGCCACGGTGCCCTCGGGCGAGCGCGGCGCATGGGTGAGCAGGTGCTGCATGGTGGCCAGCAGAAAGGCAGCGGTCTTGCCGGTGCCGGTCTGTGCCTGGCCGGCGAGATCCCTGCCGGCGAGTGCCATGGGCAGGCAGGCAGATCGGAAGAGCACACGTCTGAACTCCAGTCA
>CAMTXV010000030.1:0-16084 GCA_947085665.1 uncultured Sinobacteraceae bacterium
CTACGCGACTTGCTGTGAGGACGCGCCTGCGGCGCTGTGAGGAAAAGCAGCGGCAGTGCTTTGCTTTTCCTCACAGCACCGGCAGCGCCGGTGCGTCCTCACAGGCCGCGAGCGCAGCGATGCGGCCGACCTCACAGGTCGCGGCGGCGACCGCCCTCACGCTTCAATGACCTCGATGGTCAGGTTGTGATTGGTATAGATGCAGATATCGGCCGCGATGTGCAGGGCTTTTTCGACGATTTCTTTGGCAGGCAACTCGGAGTGCTCCACCAGTGCGCGCGCCGCTGCCGTGGCAAAGCTGCCGCCGCTGCCGATCGCCATCACGCCATGGGCTTCGGGCTCCATTACGTCCCCGTTGCCGCTGATCATCAGCGTGGCATCCTTGTCGGCTACCAACAGCAGGGCTTCGAGCTTGCGCAGGTAGCGGTCGGTCCGCCAGTCCTTGGCCATTTCCACTGCCGCGCGCACCAATTGGCCGCTGTGCTTTTCAAGCTTGCCTTCGAAGCGCTCGAACAAGGTGAACGCATCGGCGGTGCCTCCCGCGAAGCCGGCAATGACCTGGCCGTTGTAGAGGCGGCGCACCTTGCGGGCATTGCCCTTCACGCGCGTGTTGCCCATCGATACCTGGCCATCGCCGCCAATCACCACCTGGCCATTGCGTCGTACCGAAAGAATCGTGGTGCCGTCGAACTGCTGCATAGCTGCTCCGTGATCTCGTCCCTTGTGCGGACCTCACAGATGGTGGGGAGTAGCACCCTCAATTCAACGCTGTGCAATCAGAAACGCCAGAAAGCAGAAAGCCCCGCCGAGGCGGGGCTTTCTTCAAGACAGATTGCAGGGGCTGCGGGTTGCAGCCGCAGCAGTCTTACTTGGGGGCTTCGGTTGCCGGAGCGGCTTCCTTGGCAGCTTCGGCAGCGGCGTCGCCAGCAGCCTTGGCAGCGTCGCCAGCAGCCTGGGCAGCGTCGCCAGCGGCGGTGGCCGTGGCAGCAGCAGCGTCGGTGGCGGCAGCGGCAGCGGCGTCGCCGGTGGCGGCAGCAGCGGCAGCAGCAGCGTCAACAGCCTGGCCAGCGGCGGCGGCAGCAGCGTCGGCGGCTTCGCCAGCGGCGGCAGCGGCTTCAGCGGCGGCGGCGGGAGCAGCGGTCGGAGCCTCTTCCTTCTTGCCGCAGGCGGCGAGAGCGATAGGGGCGGCGAGGAGGGCGATCTTCAGCAGGTTGTTCATTGTGTACAGCTCCCAGGAAAGGTTGGTGTGGTGCAGCCGAAAGGCGTCGTCTTGACGGCCTTAGTTGGTGATTTTAGCACCGCTATCTTGCTGCCCTGCAACATTTTTTGCTTGCTCGGCTCGCGGGTGGGCGGCGTCATAGACCTTGGCCAGGCGCTCGAAATCAAGATGGGTGTAGATCTGGGTGGTCGACAGGTTGGCGTGGCCGAGCAGTTCTTGCACCGCACGCAGGTCAGAACTTTCCTCCAGCAAATGGGTGGCAAAGGCGTGGCGGAAGCGGTGCGGATGCACGCGGCCAGCCAGGCCGGCGGCCGTGGCCCAGCGTTTCAGCCCTTCTGAAAGCGCCCGGCGGGAGAGTGCCGCCCCGCCCCGCCCGAGCAGCACCGGGGCCTCGGCGCTGGCGGCGGGTTGGGTTGCCAGCAGGGCGTTCAAGGCCTCACGCGCCTTGCTGCCCACCGGCACGATGCGGGTCTTGCTGCCCTTGCCAGTGACGCGCACCTCGGTCAGCCCGGCGTCGAACTGGCTCCAGCGCAGCCCCTGAATCTCGGCCAGACGCAGGCCGCAGGAATACAGCAGTTCCGCTGCCGCGTGGTCGCGCGGGTGCAGTTGCTGGGCTTCTGAATGATCGAGCGCGCTGCCGAGTGCATCTTTCTCGAAGGTGCCCGGCAGCTTGCGGGCGGACTTCGGCGCGCGCACGTCGGCTGCGGGATTGGTGCTGGCCTGGCCAGTACGGCAGAGGTGCCGAAACAGGCTGCGCAGGCTGGACAACTCGCGCTGCACGCTGCTGGCAGCCAACCCCAGCCGACGACGCCGCGCCACGAAGGCGCGCACCAGATGCACGTCGACGGCCTGTGGGCTGCTAACGCCGCGCTCGGCAGCGGTTTCAACGAAGCGTGCGAGATCGCGCCGGGTCGCTTCCAGGGTATGCGGCGAGGCGCGCTTGGTCACTCGCAGCCATTCGACGTAATCCGCCGCGGCAGCCACGAGTGGCGTCGATTCGCTCACCCGATGCGCGCTCTCAGGGCTGCCGACACCAGCTCGGCCGTCATCTCCAGAAACAGCTTGCCCTGCCGGGGCTGGAAGCGTTCGGCATCTTTCGAACCCAGCGCCAACAGGCCCAGCGATTTCTCTTTTTCGAGCGGCACGATAGCTGCCGACAGTACTGGCGTTTCGGCCTTGGGGAACAGCAGCTTGGCGCGGGTGGCATCCACCGGGCCGCATTCGATCAGCCGCGTGCGCAGGAAGTTATCGAGCGAGCGGGCCAGCGTGCCTTCTGGTTCCAGCGGGCCAAAGCCCTCGATGTCGTTGCGTTTGTAGAGGCTGGAGCTGACCCCGACAAACACTTCGTCAATACCGAAGTCTTCGCGCATGCAGCTCTTCAGGCCGGCGATCACCGCGGCGAGCGAAGGGGCGCGAATCAGGGTGCGGGCCAGCTTGTGCACGCTGCTGGCGCGGCGCTCGTTCTCGGCGGCGTTGGCGAGCAGGCCGCTCAGGCGGTCTTCAAGGCGCAGATTCTTGCCGCGCAGCAAATCCACCTGCCGCTCGATGAGCGACACGGCGGAGCCCGCCGAGTGATTCACTTCGAGATGCTCCAGCAACTCCGGGTGGCGCAGCAGGAAATCCGGCCGGGCTTCGAGATAGGCCGCCACGGCCTGCT
Organism: uncultured Sinobacteraceae bacterium; assembly: GCA_947085665.1. Classification (GTDB taxonomy): domain Bacteria; phylum Pseudomonadota; class Gammaproteobacteria; order Nevskiales; family Nevskiaceae; genus Stagnimonas. The sequence continues at coordinate 2,877 of CAMTXV010000030.1, forward strand.
CGTCCAGCACCGGTGCAGCCACTTCAGCAGCCACTTCCGCAGGGTTCAGCTCGGCCATTCCAGTTTTCCCGTGTAAACGATTTCGGCAGGTCCGGTCATCAGCACGGCCTGGCCTGTTTTCCATTGCAGGCGCAGGGCGCCGCCACGCAATTCTAGCTGCGCCTGCTCATCGAGCAGCCCCTGCTCGCGCGCCACCACAAAAGCCGCGCAGGCCCCGCTGCCGCAGGCCAGCGTTTCACCTGCGCCGCGTTCGTACACCCGGAGCCTGGCATGGCCGCGATCCAGCACCTGCAGGAAGCCCACGTTCACGCTCTCGGGGAATTCCGTACGGGCCTGCAGGGCACGACCCAGCGCCTCGACAGGCGCGGTATCGACATCCTCCACCAAGAGCACCGCATGAGGGTTGCCGAAGTTGGCCACGCCGAAAGTGACCAGACCACAGTCATCAAGCGTGAGCGTGTAGCTGGCCGCCGCCGGCAGTGTGAGTGGAATTTCCGCCGGGGCGAAGCGCGGCTCACCCATGTTCACCTGTACCTGACCATCGGCGAGCAATTGCAGGGTCATGCGGGTGGTGGCGGTCTGCACCACCAACTGCGGCTTGTGGCTCAAGCCGCGCTCACGGATGAACACCGCCAGCGCTCGAGAGCCATTGCCGCACTGCCCCACCTCGCTGCCATCGGCATTGAAGATGCGGTAATCGAAGTCCACCGCCGGGCTGCTGGGCGCCTGCACCACCAGTACCTGATCGCAGCCCACGCCAAAGCGGCGGTCGGTGAGCCGGTGCAGCAGCGCGGGCGTGGGGACGAAGGGCGCAGCGGTGGCATCAATGACCACAAAGTCGTTGCCGCAGCCGTGCATCTTGGTGAAGTGCAGTGTCATGGCGACATTATGGCGGCTGACTTCGATGACGGCTTACCGGCCAGGCCGCCAGGCGCTCACAATAGCGGCCCTCAAGCCCCTGCCCGGCCAGCACCTCATGTCCGTTTTCACCAAAGTCAGTCACCCGGAACTGCTCGCCTTTCTCAAGGACTACCCGGTCGGCGAGCTGATTGGCCACCAGGGCATTGGCGAGGGCGTGGAGAACACCAATTATTTCGTCGACACCACCGATGGCCGCTGGGTGCTGACGCTGTTTGAACGCCTCAACGAGAACGATCTGCCGTTTTTCTTGGGATTGATGGACCACCTCGCCTCACGCGGCTATCCCAGCGCCATGCCGGCGCGCACCCGCAGCGGGGCGAACCTCACCGCGCTCAACGGCAAGCCGGCGGCCCTGGTGCGCCGGCTCACTGGCCAGAGCGTGTTGTTCCCCACCGTGGCCCAGTGCCAGGCGGTGGGGCGGGCGCTGGGCGAGCTGCACCAGGCCGCGCTCTCGTTCAATGGTCGCGCCGAAAACACCCGCGGCCCGGCCTGGCGCCGCAGCACCGCCGAAGCGCTGCTGCACAAGACCGATGCCGAGCAGCGGGCGCTGATCGAAACCGAGCTGGTGGCACAGGAGGCACTGGACTGGGCCAGCCTGCCGCAGGGCGTGATCCACGCGGATCTCTTCCGCGACAACGTGCTGTTCGTCGACGAGCGCCTCACCGGCGTCATCGACTTCTATTACGCCTGCACCGACTCGCTGGCCTACGACCTCGCCATCACCCTCAACGACTGGTGCGTGGACCCCGACGGCCGCCCCAACCCGGCACGCTGGCAGATGATGAGCCTTGCCTACCGCAGTGCCCGCGAGCTGACGACCGCCGAGCGCCAGGCCTGGCCACTGGTGCTACGCGCGGCGGCGCTGCGCTTCTACCTCTCGCGACTCTACGACTGGACCTTTCCCCGCGAGGGCGATGTGGTGCATGTGAAAGACCCCGCGCAATACCGGCGCATTCTCGGATGGCATCGCCAGCAGGCGCCGTTGTCGATTTGAGTGGCACGTTAATCTCGCATCACAACAAGAATCAGGAGAGCCGCCGTGTTGCTTGGTATGAATCGCTACCAGTGGACCGTGTTGTTCGCCGCCTGGCTGGGCTGGGGCTTCGATATTTTCGACGGCCTGCTCTTCAACTATGTCGCCCCCAACGCAGTGCCCACGCTGCTGGGACTGGAAATCGGCTCCGCCGAGGCGAAGAGCGCCACGCTGTACTGGACGGGGGTGCTCACCTCCATCCTGTTGCTGGGCTGGGCGGCAGGCGGCGTGCTGTTTGGCTGGGTGAGCGATCGCATTGGCCGCACCAAGACGCTCATGCTCACCATGCTGCTGTATGCCTTTGGCACTGCGGCCTGCGCCTTTGCACAGAACATGGAGATGCTGATCTTCTTCCGCATCATCGCCTCGCTCGGCATTGGCGGCGAATGGGCGGCGGGTGCGGCCATGGTGGCCGAGACGGTGCCGGAAGATAAGCGCGTGGAAGCCGGTGCGCTGCTCTACACCGCGGCTCCCATGGGCCTGTTCCTCGCCACCTTCGTCAACGCCGAAGTCGCCGGCAACTGGTTCAAGGACTCCCCCGAAACCAGCTGGCGCTATGTGTTTCTGTTCGGGCTCATTCCGGCCGTCATCGCCTTTCTGGTGCGCCTGTTCGTGAAGGAGCCGGAGCGCTGGCAGAAGGTGGCGGCCACCACCACGCCGCCCAAGCTCTCGGAGCTGTTCACGCCGCAGGTGATCGCCTACACGCGCTCGGGCTTTTTGATGGCCGTTGTCGCCCTGCTCACCTGGTGGAGCTGCAATGCCTTCATTCCCGTAGTGTCTTCAGGCCTCGCGCGTGCCAATGCCGAGGCCCTGGGGCTGGGCACCGCCGCCACGCTGCAAATGGTGGAGCACTGGAAAACCATGGCCACCACCTACTTCAACCTGGGGGGCCTGATTGGCACGCTGCTCACCATCCCCGCCAGCAAGCTACTGGGGCGCAAGAAGATGTTCACGATCTACTGGATCATCTCCTCGCTTGCCGTGTTCGGCACCTTCGGGCTCGACCTCGCCCCCGAGATGCGGCTGTATGGCTACTTCGTCATCGGGCTGTCGGTGTTCGGCGTGTTTGGCAGCTTCACCTATTACCTGCCGGAACTCTTCCCCACCCGCCTGCGCGGCACCGGCGCCGGCTTTTGCTACAACGTGGGCCGTGTCATTGCGGCCGGTGGTCCCTTCCTGGTGGGCGCCATCGCCAGCCAGGGTGCGAACGCGGCGACCAGCGCAGTGTCTGTGCTGGTGTATGTCGGATTCATCCCGCTCATCGGCATTCTGCTGATGCCCTGGGTGATCGAAACCAAGGGTCGCGTGCTGAGCGACTGACTCACCGGAGCAAACCCATGATCCACCGCCTGTCCCTCGCCACTGTGTCGATCAGTCTGTTTCTCGCGGGCTGTGGTCGCACACCGCCCACACCCGCACCCGAAGCGCCCGTCGCTGGCATCACCGCCGAAGCGCCTGCACTGCCCACGGCAGTGCAGGACTACCTCGACGCTTTGAAGACGGTGGAATCAGCCAGTGCGCCGGGCTCGCTCGAAGCCCTGCTGACCAAGGCCGAGGGCGCGCAGAACGCACTGATGGAGGTCACGGGCGAGCAGGCCGTGCTGGAGCGCTATAGCGAAGCCGAGTTCACTGCGCTGCAAAAAGCCGTGCGCGGTCTGAAGCTGCACCGCGATCTGGAGATCTATGCGCAGCCTGAGCCTGCGTTTTTTCTGGCGCTCGCCAAGGCAAAAGGCCTGCCGGCTGACGTGGCGTTTTTCGAGCAGTACGCCGCGAGCATGGGCGATGACCTGGTGCCGCATTATCTCAAGCTGCGCCCCCAGCCCAGCCCCTGCGTGCGCTTTGGTGAAGGCGTGATCGAACAGCTGTATGCCGGCTGGCGCGCCTATGCCGCAGCGCATCCCGCCGCCTATGCAGGCCACGCGCAGCAGAGCATTGCCAATCTCGAAGAAACCCTGGTGCTCGGCACCTGCACCTGCAGCGATGCTGCCGCCGTGCTGAGCGAGCAGGCCGCCTTTGTGGCCCGCTACCCCGACAATGCCAAGGCAGCCGCCATCAAGGCGCGCAGCGAGCAGCTGGTGAATGACCCCGAAGTGCTGCCGGTGCACTGCCGCTAGCGATCACCCGCGTTAGCGGCCCTCTTCGCCCCGCTGGCGGCGCAGCCCCTGCAAATCCAGCGGCTGGCCGTTGAGCTGGGTCACCCCGGCGGCGTATTCCACGCGGCTCTCGATGCCCTGCTTGCCGCGCACGATCCAGTTCTTCGCCAGCGCCTGCTCCAGCTGCTGGGCCACCAGCGCCTGGGCAATGCCATCGGCCTGCTGACGCTGTTCGGGCGTGGGCGCCGGCACGGTGCTGCTGTCGGCACCCGACTCCGCGAGCGCCTCGATGGCCATCTCGGTCGCCATCTTTTCGCTCATGCTTTTCACCACCAGATTCTGGATAAACGCATCTGGAACGCTCAGGGTGGCACTGGCGCTGATCTGGCCGAGCAGGGCCGCCGGGTTGTCGAGCGCTTCGGCGGGCGCCGGCGGCAGCGTGACGCGACCGCTCAGCAGCGCCTCGCTGCCGGCATGGCCGATGCTCAGGCGATCGATGCGGAACTCAGGCCCTGCCTTCAGCAAGGCGGGCAGCTGCTCGCTCAAGCCGCCCACGAAAGCCATGGTCTGCTCCGTGGTGGGGCAGTTGCCGAGATCGTTGGTCATCAGCTTTTGCATCAGCGCGCCGTAGGCGGCGGCGTCGAGCTTGGCGAGCGTGAAGTCGTAGTGGATGGGCCCGAGTTTCTGCTCAGCCATCTGCAGTGATTCCAGCGAGAGCTTGATGCCGGATTCCAGCAATTCCGCCTCCAGCGTGCTGCGGCCATCCACCGCCAGATTGAGCGCATCGAAGAGCGACACCGTGCCGCGGCTGAGGCTCAGGCTGCCCACCGAAATGGCATCGGTGCCGGTGTAGACAAAGTATTGGTCGGCAATGGGGTACTGATGTTCAGCCTTGAAGCGCACGTTGCGAAGCTGTGCGGTGATCGCCTCCCCCTGCTCGGCCGTAAACGACAGCAGCAGCTCCGGTAGCTCGCCGGCATAGCTCAGGGCGGAGTGATCGGCCTTGGCCTTACCGCTGACGCTGAGCGCGGGCCAGGCCAGTGCGAATACACCGTCCTTGCCGCTGAATCGCACGGTGGCGGCGTCGCCCTTGGCGCTCACCTGGGTGTTGCCGGTGAATCCATAGCGGGCCACCAGCGTCGGCAGCTCACCCTCAATGCTCAAGCCCTCGCGTTCTGTCACTGGCTTGCCATTGACGAGCCACTCGAAGCGCACCGCAGCCGCTGCCGGCAGGCCAAAGCCCGGCAAGGGGCCGTGCGTGATGGTCTGCTTGAGAGTCACCCGCAGCGGCTCCACCGCTGGTGGGGCCATGCCAAGCGGCGACTCGGCGGAACTCGGCGCCGCCTCGTCTTCAGCGGCGTCGGGGCTGGGGCAGTCGGCCGTGTTGAATAGCGCTCCAATATCCACCGTGGTGTGGCGGGTGGAGCCAAACAGGCCGCGCACATGCTGGTCTTCCGTGATCTTCAGTCCTGGCATGAGGCCACTCACCCGCGCGATCTCGGCATCGATCTGCTGCTGCACGATCCGGCCGGAAGTCCAGGCAGCACCCCCATAGGCAGCAGCGGCGAGGGGCAGCGCGATCAGGATTTTCTTCATGGTGCAGTGGGGCTCAGCGGACAGAGGGCCGGCGCACCTTCCTGCCAGACGCAAAGCCCTGTCAAGGCGCTGGGCTTCTCGCCGGCGACTTACTCATCGAGCTGCGCCGTAGTCACCATGGCGGGCTGCGGCATCTCCACCGCCAGCAGGGTGACGGTGGCGCCGCCCACCCGTACGCCCAGTGCGTTGAGCAGCGGGTCGAGCAGGCTGTCGGCGAGGCCGCCCACGCCCGTGAGCAGACCACCCAGCACCTGCGAGACGCCATTGAGCAAGGGGTCCACCAGGCCACTCACGGGCACGCAAACCAGCAGCAGACAAATCTGCGTATTGCCGCCGGATGAAGTGTTGAGCCCCGCCGCGAGGCTTCCAAACAGCGAGGAGAAGGCCGTGCCGAGATTGTTGTTGCTGCCCACGCTCTGCGGGTTGCCCGAGTCGGCCGGCGCGTCCGGTGCGCCATCGGCCACGTAGATCTGCGACAGCGCCACATCCAGCGGCTGGAAGCGCAGCACTTGATCGAGGTTCTGCGCGCCACCGCCAGCCGTGGTGGACACCGGCGCGCTCAAGCCCACATTGATGGTGGCACTCACCAGATTGAGCAGGGTCCTGATGCGCACCGCCACCAGTGTGGCCGGCGCCTGGGTGATGGGCGGCGCATTGGCACCACTGCCGGCATAGGTGCCCAGCAGCACGTCGGCAGCGGCGGTATCGACACTCAGGCCGGCAATCGGCAGGCCGTCGTTGATGCCGCGGCGCGGGCACTGCAGGCTGTCAAGAAAAGCCTCGGCCTTCGCCACCTGCACATCCACGCCCAGGCGAATCGGCTCGCTCTCGACCGTGGCCAGGCCCAGCAGCAGGCTGCTAAGCAGATTGGTGGTGCTGCTGAGCAGGCCCACTTCCAGCCGCAGCTGCAGGGTGAGCGCCGCCGTGCTGGCGCTGGTGGCGCCGGCGGGGCCGAAGTCGCTAAATCGCGGGCCCTCGGTGACGCGCAGGAAGGCATGCACGGCGCTGACGTTGGGGATGTTCACCACATTGGCGAGATTAAGACGGATGGGCGCGCTGCCGCTGGCATCGGCCTTCGCCGCCTGGCCCAGACCCACCAGCAGATCGAGCAGGCCCACGAAGGGCACCTCGCCTGCCACCTCTGTCACCGGCTGCAACAGGCTCGCCAGCGGCACGCCTTCGGTGTTGCCCTCTGCGGCCTGGCCCAGTGCGGTGAGCAGCGTGGGCACGCCCGCACTGACGCTGCCGCTGAGGGAGCCGGCGAGGCCATTGATGACATCCGACAGCACGGGCGTCTGTGTTTGCAGCACCAGGGGATCGGAAAGATCCTGCACCGTGAGGTTCAGCGCGGTGGCGAGCTGCTCCAGCGTGACGCTCGCATTGAGCACGCCCGCACTGCCGGCCACATTGAGGGCAATCACCTGCGCCTGGCAGATGAGATCGCCCGCCGCGCACAAGAGGCCACCCACCACACTGTTCAACAGGCCGCCATCAAGCGCGAGGGTGTCGCTGCCGATGGCGATCTTGCCCTTGGCCGGTTGGGCTGCAACGGCCGTGGCCACCAGCCGCAGGCTGCTGTCGCCGGTGATGCCGGGAATGAGGCGGGTGGGCCCGGGACGGCTCAGCTGTACGCGCACGGCGTCGCGCAAGGGGCTTGCGTCGGGCAGCACCTCGAAGCTCTGGGTGTCGCCGCTCTGCGACAGCGGCTGGCGGCGGCCCACCGCGGCGCTGAGCTGCACGTCTTCCAACAGGCTGGCGCTGGCGTTGCGGGTGAGGCTCGCGCGGGCCTCGGCTTCGGCCTGCGATTGCCCGCCGGGCAGGCCGTTGGTTTCCACCGAGCAGCCGCTGGCCACGCGCACGGCATCCAGCGCCGAAAGATTGGCGAGCTTCTGCAGATCGCGCTGCGCGGTATAGAGCCGGCCAATGTCGATGGCGAGTGCCAGGGCCGAGAGCATGGCGATCATGGCAATGGCGGCGAACACCGCCGCAAAACCCCGTTGCCGCTGTGGTGTGCTGATCTGGCGCATGGCGCTGGCCCTCCCTGGCTGGTACCGATGGTCTTCCGAGACCACCCAGCAGGGACCTTAAGCGCGCCGCCAATAATTTGACGCGCGAGCGGACAGGCGCGCCGGAACGCGGCGCCCAGCGGTCAGCGCGCGCCTGAGCGCTGAATCAGCTCGGGCGGGCGTAGCTGCCGGTGGCGTGCATCACCAGCACCTCGGGCGCGGCGCTGGTGAACACCCGCGACTCCATGGCGATGAGCTTGCGGCCAAGTTTCAAAATGCGCGCATCGGCAATCACATCGCCCACCGCGGCCTTGTTGAGAAAACGCAGGTTCATATCGGCAGTAACCGCCATCAGCTGCACGCCAATATGGCCGAGCACGGCCACGTACATGGCGGTGTCCACTGCCGTCATCAGTGTGGGGCCAGAGATGACATTGCCGGGCCGGATCATCCACTTCTTGAACGGCAGGCGGATGCGCGCATAGCCGGGTTCGAGAGCCTCCACCGTCAGCGACTCGGTGCCGGCATTGCCGGGGAAGGCACCGCGCACGAGGGTCTGCACCTGGTCCAGCGTGATGGCGAGTTCCATGGTCACGAGAAGAGTCCGTTCAGGCCGTCGTAGGCCAGCTTGAGGGTGAGAGTGATGAGAATCAGCTGAAACAGCCTGCGGAATGCGGCTTCAGAGAGCCTGCCGTTGAGCTGTTTGCCCAGCAGTGTACCGACCACCACCGAGGCTGCCACCGGCAGCAGCACCAGCGGCTTGGCGAACACTGAAAAGCCAACCACGCCGTAGGCCACGACCCGCAGGCCGTGTCCGAACACCTGCGTGAGTGCGAGCGTGGCCACCACCCGCTGCTTGGGCCATTCGGGTCGCAGGAAGAGCCGGCCCACGAACAGGCCCGTCGCGCCCAGAAACATGCCCAGTGTGCCGTTGACCGCACCCGCCGCAACGAAGGCGAGGCGCTGCGGCAGCGGCTTGGCCTGTGCCGTGGGCAGTAGCGAGACGCCGATGAGTGCGGCCAGTACCAGTTGCACCACATGCACGTTGATCTGCGCCGCAAAGGGCGCGAGCAGCACCGTGGCAGGCACGCAGGCCAGCAGAAACCAGCCGGCAGCACGCCACTCCACGTGTTCGATGTAGGCCGCGGTGCGGGTGAGGTTGCTCACCAGCTGCACGGCGGCGAATAGCGGAATGGCCTCCACGGGTGCCAGCCCCAGCGCATAGATCACGCCGATGAGAATGGTGCCGCCGCCCAGCCCCGCCACGCCCGAGAGCGCAGAAGTGAACAGCCCCGTGAGGCTCAGCAGCAGGGCCAGACTGTGGTCTTCGCTCATGCGCGCAGCGTGGCGAGCGCAGCCTTGAACAGCAAGGCGTGACGGGCCGCGAGCACGGCGAGGTCGCGGTCGTAACCGCCGCCGATGACGGCGGCCGTGGCAATGCCGCGGCTGCGGCAGCTCTGCAACACGTAGAGATCGCGGGCGCTGATGCCCTCGTCGCTGAGGGCGAGATATCCCAGGCGGTCTGCGCCATGCACATCGACCCCGGCGTCGTAGAGCACGAGATCAGGCCTGAGCGTGTCGAGCAGCCAGGGCAGCACGGCGGCCAGCTCTGCGAGATAGCCCGCGTCCTCCAGCCCACGCGGCAGGCCCACATCGAGATCGGAACGCGCCTTGCGCGCAGGAAAGTTCTTCTCGCAGTGCATCGAGAAGGTGAAGGCGCGCGGCTCGTCCGCCAGCAGGGCGGCGGTGCCGTCGCCCTGGTGCACATCGAGATCGACGATCAGCAGGCGCTGCACCTCCGCTGTGTTCAGCGCCCAGCGTGCGGCGACGGCGAGGTCGTTGATGAGGCAGTAGCCAGCGCCGAAATCACGGTGCGCATGGTGGGTGCCGCCTGCCGCATTGCAGGCCAGACCCTGTGCGAGCGCGAGCTGCACGGTGCGAATGGTGCCGCCGGTTTCCAGCCGGCAGCGTGCGGCCAGTGCCGGCGTGCAGTCGAAGCCGATGCGGCGTTGCAGGCTGCGCTCCAGCGTGCCGGCAGCCATGGACGCCAGATAGTCCGCCTCATGCACCGCCAGCAGCTGTGCTGCCGTGGCTTCCGGCGCGCGATGCACGGCGTAGTCCGGCGTATCGAGCCACTCGCCCAACGCCGTGAACTTGCCCATGGGGAAGGGATGCTCCGCCGGCTGCGCAATGCTGTAGCCGGGGTGCCAGACCACCGGAAGCTTCATGCCTTTAGAGCACCAGCGCGGTGGCGAGGAACAGCATCAGCCCCATGCCGGCGATATCGGTGCCGGTGGTGAGGAAAATGCTCGACGCGGTGGCGGGGTCGGCGCCGCAGCGCCGGAGAATCAGCGGCACCAGCACACCGAAGATGCCGGAGGCGAGGCAGGCGCCGGTCATGGCCAGCACGATGACCAGCGCGAGCATCAGTGCCTGCGGGTCGCCCTGGGCGCCACCGGCGGTGAACCACATTGCCGCACCCGCAACCAGCCCGGTGAGAAAGCCATTGAGCATGCCCAGCAGTGCTTCCTTGGTGACCAGCTGGCGCACCGAGACCTTCTCGAAGTCGCCCAGCGTGAGCCCGCGCAGGGTGATGGCCAGCGCCTGGCAGCCGGTGTTGCCGCTCTGGCCTGCCAGCAGCGGCAGAAAGGCGGCGAGCGCGACGATGCGGGTGATGGTGTCCTCGAAGCTGCCCACCACAAAGGCGGCGAGAAAAGCCGTGAGCAGGTTGATCTGCAACCAGGGATGCCTGAGCTTGAAGGCAGCCCAGAAGCTGGTGTCGAGACGCTCTTCTTTATCGACACCCACCATGCGGCCGGACTGCGCGGTGAGTTCCAGCGCCTGCTGCTCGAACAGCTGCCAGCCACGCAGCTGGCCCACGAGCCGATCCTCGGCATCGCACACTGGATAAACCGGGTAGTGGCGTTGCAGCGTGGCTTTCACCGCTTCGGCCAGCGTGGTGCCCAGGCGCAGCCGAAACGGGGTGGCCAGCATGATGCTGGCGAGCGTCGCCCCCGGCTCCGCCAGCAGGAGATCGCGCGGCACCACCAGACCGAGCAGCCTCTGTTCGGCATCCAGCACATAGAGATAGGTCACCTGCTGCGGCTCGACAGCGGTGCGCAGCCAGGCAATGGCTTCCGCCACGGTGGTGCTGCCGGTAAAACGGGCATCAGCGGGCTGCAGAAGGCCGCCGATGTCGTTTTCCGGCAGCTCGCCATCGTCTTCGGCGGCATTCGCCAGCAGTGCGGCCATGCGCCGCGCCTGCCGTGCCGGCAGCTTGGCGAGTGCAGCCTGCGCCAGCGGCGGCGGCACGGTGGCCAGCAGCTCGGCCGCGTCACGGGGCGCGCGTCGCTGCAGCGCATGCACGAGTGCATTCAGCTCGGCGGCATCGAGGGTGTGGGCATCAGGTTCGGTCATTTCAGCCTCTTCGGTGCTGGCGGTGTCGCGGATTGTTGACAAGCCACTGCGCCGGTCAATACTGCCGCATGACCATGCCTCGCCCTGCCACACGCCCGCAAACCCTGCGCCAGCCAGAGCTCACCCGCACCCGCCTGCTGGAATGCGCCTACGCCGAAATTCATCAGCGCGGCTTTCGCGCGGCGAGTCTGGATTCCATTCTGGCCAAGGCCGGTGTCACCAAGGGGGCGCTCTACCATCACTTCGCCAGCAAGCAGGCGCTGGGCTATGCGGTGGTCGATGAATTGCTGCGCCCCTTCATGCAGATCTACTGGCTGCCACTGGCGGAAGCAGAGGACCCCATCGCGAGTGCCATTGCCGGCATCAAGAAACGCCGCGACCGCCTGAAAGCGCAGTTGCTGGCCTACGGCTGCCCCTTCAACAATCTGGCGCAGGAGATGTCCCCCATCGACGAGGGCTTTCGCGTACGCCTACAGGGCATTCTCGACGAGTGGCGCCATACGCTGGCCGCCGCACTCGAGCGCGGCAAGGCACGCGGTCTGGTGCGCAACGATGTGAACACGCCAGCGGCAGCCATCTTCATCATCTCGGCGCTCGAAGGCCTGATTGGCATGGGCAAGGCCTCGCAGAGCAGCGCGCTCTACGAGCAGGGCCTGCGCGGCCTGATTGAATACCTGGAGCGCCTGCGCCCCACCGTTTAAGGCGCGGCGCAGGCTGCGTCTCAGTGCTTGGCGTTCTTCGCCGCGGCAGTGGCGTTGTGCATGAGCTTGTCGGTCCAGGCAATGCCGATGGCCGACAGAATGAACGCCATGTGGATGATGGTTTGCCACATCACGCCTTCGGCGGTGATGTTGGTGCACTTCACTCCCTGCGCCACGCTGGAGCACAGCGGCAGCGCATTGATGGTGCCGGCTTCGATGAAGGTCTTCAGCAGGTGGATCGAGCTGATGCCGATGATCGCCATGGCCAGCTTCACCTTCAGCACGGAGGCATTGACGTGGCTGAGCCACTCCGGCTGATCTGGGTGGTTGTGCAGGCCCAAGCGCGAGACGAAGGTTTCGTAGCCGCCGACGATCACCATCATCAAGAGGTTCGAGATCATCACCACATCGATGAGCGCCAGCACGATCAGCATCACCTGCTGCTCATTCAGCTCGAAGGCGCCGCCGATGAGGTGCAGCAGCTCCTTCACGAACAGCACCACATACACACCCTGGGCCACGATCAGGCCGAGATACAGCGGCAGCTGCAACCAGCGGGAAGAGAAGATCAGCGAGGGAAGCAGACCGAGCGGCCGGGTGGAATGGGCAGACATGGCAATGAGTTGCTGGAGGTTTGGAGGGTAGGAACTGGGGCCAAGTTGTAGCGACACAAGATGACGGCTCGCCGTCTCTGCCATGTCGCTGCAAAGCTCAGGGGTGCACACTCGCACCGCTGCGGCGCAGGGGATACCATATCCGCCTATCCGCATAAGCAGATTAAGCGGAACACACCCCCACCGGCGACCCCGCCGCACTCTCTGGAGCTTCACGTCGATGTCCGAATATCTCTTCACCTCCGAATCCGTCTCTGAAGGCCACCCGGACAAGCTGGCGGATCAGATTTCCGACGCCGTGCTCGACGCGATTCTTGCGCAAGACAAAAAGGCCCGTGTGGCCTGCGAAACGCTGGTGAAGACGGGCGTTGCCATCGTCGCTGGTGAAGTGACCACCAGCGCTTGGGTTGACCTCGAACAGCTGGTGCGCAAGGTCATCACCGATGTCGGTTACAACAGCAGCGACGTCGGCTTCGATGGTGCCACCTGCGGCATCTTGAACATCATCGGCAAGCAGTCGCCTGATATCGCCATGGGCGTGGACGGCACCTCGAAGAAAGAAAAGAAGGCCGAAGAAATTGGGGCTGGCGACCAGGGTCTGATGTTTGGCTATGCTTGCGAGGAAACACCCGAGCTGATGCCGTTGCCGATAATCCTCGCGCATCAGCTGGCCGAACGTTTATCCCGGGTCCGCAAAGACGGCTCTATCCCATATCTGCGCCCGGACGGCAAATCGCAAGTGGCGGTGGAATACAGGGATAATCGCCCGGTACGTCTGCACAATGTCGTCATCTCCGCCCAGCACCATCCCGACGTGTCGCTTGAGC
>CAMTXV010000031.1:0-1655 GCA_947085665.1 uncultured Sinobacteraceae bacterium
GCGGTGCCGCACCGTTGCCACCACCACCACCGCCACCGGAGCGGTTCTGCCCCTGCGAGGCGCCACCTCCACGACGACCCTGCGGCGGACGCGGCGGGCGCGGCTCGCTGTTGATGGCCACGGCATCGGCACGCGGCACGAAGCCTTCCACCTGCAACACCGGAATCTCGCGCTTGATGAGGCGCTGGATGTCTTTCAGCTCCTGTCGCTCGTCTGAGGCCACAAAGCTGAGCGCCTCACCCTTCATGCCGGCGCGGCCGGTGCGGCCGATGCGGTGCACGTAGTCCTCCGGCACGTTCGGCAGCTCGAAGTTGATGACGTGCGGCAGGTTGTCGATATCGATGCCGCGCGCGGCGATATCGGTGGCCACCAGCACCTTGATGCGGTTGGCCTTGAAGTCGGCCAGCGCCTTGGTGCGAGCGGTCTGGCTCTTGTTGCCGTGCAGTGCAGCAGCGCCAATGCCATTGGCATTCAGGTGATCGCAGATGCGGTTGGCGCCGTGCTTCATGCGCGCGAAAACCAGCACCTGCTGCCAGTCGCCCTGCTTGATGAGATGCACCAGCAGTTCGCGCTTGTGGCGCTGCTCCACCAGGGTGATCTTCTGCGCCACCGACTCCACCGTGGTGTTGCGCGGGGCGATGTCGATTTCCTGCGGATTGGTGAGGAAGGTCTTGGCGAGGCTGCGGATCTCGTCGGAGAACGTTGCCGAGAAGAGCAGGTTCTGGCGCTTGGCCGGCAGCATCTTCAAGACTTTCTTGATGTCGTGGATGAAGCCCATGTCGAGCATGCGGTCGGCTTCATCGAGGATGAAAGTCTCGATGTGCGAGAGGTCCGCCGTGCGGTCGTTGGCGTGCTCCAGCAGGCGGCCGGGCGTGGCGATGACGATATCGAGGCCGCGCTTGAAGGCATCCACCTGCGGTTGGTGGCCCACGCCACCGAAGATCACTGCATGGCGCAGATTCAGGCCCTGGCCGTAGTTGGCGACACTCTCGGCCACCTGGGCGGCGAGTTCACGCGTGGGCGTGAGCACCAGCACGCGCGGCTGGCGCTTGGGGTGCGAAGGCACCGTGGCGAGGCGATGCAGAATCGGCAGCACGAAGGCGGCGGTTTTACCGGTGCCAGTCTGCGCAGCGGCGAGCAGGTCGGTGCCGGTGAGCACAGCGGGAATCGCGCGCTGCTGGATGGGGGTCGGGGTGTCGTAGCCTTCTTTGGCCACAGCAGCGAGGAGGGCCGAATGCAGGCCCAGTTCGGTAAACGTCACGGATGAATACTCCGAAGGATGCGGAGTAAAACCTCTCCGCGCGGGTTGTGCCGACAACGGGGTCGGCGACAAAAGGGCGCGGAGTATACGCGGGGCTTGCGGGTTTGGTTTTTCTTCTTTGGGCAGTGGGCGTGGTTGGGTGCGCTGTCGCGCTGGCTGGCTTCTGGGGTTTGGGTGCGCTGCCGCGCTGGCTGTCTCAGTTGCTCTCGGTGGTCTTTGGTTTCGCCTCGCGGCGAGTCACTTTCTTTGCCTCTGCAAAGAAAGTAACCAAAGAAATGCAGACCCGATACGGCGGTGCCGCTGCGCGTCACTACCCTGCGATGCTCGTGCCAAAGGGGCGCTGCGGAACTCGCTCGCGAGAAGCCGCTCGCTCAGACAGTCCTCGCGCACAGCC
>CAMTXV010000032.1:0-15524 GCA_947085665.1 uncultured Sinobacteraceae bacterium
CCCTCATTGAAACCGTGCTGCTCACGGGCGGCGTGGTATTCGGCGTTTTCCTTGAGGTCGCCGTGCGAACGGCCCTCTTCAACAGCCGCGATGATGCGCGGACGGTCTTCGGACTTGCGGCGACGCAGCTCTTCACGCAGCAGATCGGCGCCGCGCAGGGTCATGGGGGTTTTGGTCATGGCTTTAAGCGAGAGACAAGGAGGCTGAAAGGCCGCTAGCTGCGGGCCTGATCGGGTGTCGCTGGATGAATGGAAGATAGCATTTTTAGCCATCCAAGACCTCAGTGCAGACGGCTTGGGCACGCCGGAATGCCGTTGAGCGGCGCAGGTCAGACGTCAGTCGCAAAGCGGTATCCGCTATTGCCCTGCCTGCCGACAGTAGTCGCAATCAAGGCCGTTTGCTCCATCGCACCCCATGTCTGAAGCCCGTCTCCGCTGTGGTGAAATTCTGCTGGTGGATGACAGCGCCAAGGACGTGCGCCTCATCCGCGAAGTGCTCTGCGATCAGGGACATCAACACCAGCTCACCGTCGCGCGCAGTGGCGAGGAAGCACTTGAGCGCCTGCGCAGTGCAGCCATTGACGCAGAGGGCAAACAGCCAGACCTGGTGCTGCTGGATATCAATTTGCCGCGCCTGAGCGGCATCGAGGTACTCAGCTGCATCAAGAGTGACCCGGCGCTGCGGCAACTACCCGTGCTCATGCTCACCACCTCGCGGGCCGAGTGTGATGTCACCGCCTCCTATGAGCATCACGCCAACGGCTATCTGGTGAAGCCCGCGCGATACGACGACTTCGCCGCCCTCATCGGGGTCACGCTCGAATTCTGGCTTGAGCACAGCCAGCTACCTAAGCGGATGGCTCCCGCGTGAACACCGTGCTGCGTCTACTGCTGATCGAAGACGCGGCGCGCGATGCGCGCGCCCTGCGCGAAATGCTGGCGGATGTGGAAGGCACACCGCCACCACAGCTGCACCATGTCAGCACGCTGGCACAGGCCGAGCTGGCGCTGGCCATGGCAGAAGCGCCCTACGATTGCATCCTGCTGGATCTGCGCCTGCCAGACAGCGAGGGCGTGCAAAGCGTTGAGCGCATCCGGCAGCAGCACCGTGAGGTCACGCTGGTGGTGCTCACCGGCAATAGCGATCAGCAGTCCGCACTCATTGCGTTGCAGCATGGCGCGCAGGATTACGTCATCAAGGGCACGCTCGATGCCGAAGCGCTGATGCGGCTGCTGCGGCATGCCGTAGAGCGCAATCGACTGGTCATAGCACTGGACCGAGCCCGCCAGGCCGAGTACCACCGCGCCACCCACGACCCCCTCACGGGACTACCCAACCGGCTGCTGTTCAGCGACCGCGTGCGCACCGCGCTCGCGCAACGGCGCAACGGCAAGCTGGTGCTGTGCTTCATTGACCTCGATGGCTTCAAGCGCGTGAACGACCAGCACGGCCATGGGGTCGGCGACTCGCTGCTGAAAGCCGTGGCCGCTGCCTTGCAGGAAACCGTGCGCACCGGCGATACCGTAGCGCGTCTCGGGGGCGATGAATTCGCCGTACTGCTCACGCAAGCGCGAGACGCCGACGAGGCCGCACTGGTGGCCCAGCGCATGGTGGAGAGAGTGGCAACAATCACCGAAATCGACGGCAAAGCCCTCACCATCGGCGCCAGCGTGGGCCTCGCACTGCATCCTCTGCATGGTCTCGACTGCGAGCAACTGCTGGCCAGCGCCGACCGCGCTATGTATCGCGCCAAAACCGCTGGCAAGGGCCAATGGCGCTTCTGCACCCCAATACAAATCAGTGCCGCCGCCGCACTGCCCAAGGGGCTCGATCTGCAATCTCTCAAGCTCTGCTACCAGCCCTGGTACGACACCCAAAGCCGCGAGTGCATGGGCCTTGAAGCCCTGATCAGGCTCGAGGGCGACCATGTCGCCGACACCGCCCTGCTGCTGGCACAAACGCAGCAAGCACTGCCGCAACTGGGCAGTTGGGTGCTGGAACAGGCCTGCCGGGACTGGCTCGCACTGCCGCGGCCACCGGCCCATCTGGCCGTCAACATTTCAGCCGCTGAACTCGGTCGGCGGGACTACGTCAGCAGCACCCTGCGGCTGCTGCAGGAACTCGGCATGCCTGCCAGCGCCCTGCAGCTTGAAATTGCCGAAGACGAGCTGGCCGACGCCGCAGAGCAGAGTCCGTTGCTGCAGCACTTGCACTGCCTGCGCGGCCACGGCGTGCGCATTGCGCTTGATCGCTTTGGCCGTCATCAGGCCGCGCTGGGCCGACTCGCCAGCCTGCCGGTGGATGTTGTGAAGCTCGATGTGCGCCACGTACGCGAGCTGCGCACCGAGCCCCTGGCCAGAGCGTTTCTCGCCTCGGTGCTGGGCTATGCCAGCGCACTCGGCCGCCAGACCATCCTCTGTGGCATTGAAGAGGCAGCGGACCTCAGCAATCTCGGGGTTCTGGCGCCGGGCCACATCCAGGGCTTTGGCTTGGCACGGCCTGCCGAAACCGGCGAACCCCGGCCTTGCCAGCTTTCCTGCTGAACGGCGCCCTGCGCCGCTATTGCGCCACAGTCGGCCTGCTGCTGGCGGTGGCCGTTGGCTACTACCTGTGCGGCCGGCTGAGCCTGCTGCTCGCAATCCCCCCGGGCTATGCCACCGCCGTCTGGCCCGCTTCCGGCATCGCACTGGCGGCGGTGGTGCTGCGGGGGCCGGTTGCCGCGGTGGGGGTGTTTGCCGGTTCGTTTGCCGTCAACGTGATCAATGGGCTCGATACCAGCAGCCTGCCCGCCCTGTTGCAGGCCCTGCCGGTGCCGCTCGCCATTGGTGGCGGCGCCGCGCTGCAGGCGCTGGCCGGGGCCTGGCTCATCGAGCGCTTTGTGGGTTACCGCAATCTGCTGCTGCAAGAACTGGAAGTGGTGTGGATGCTGCTGCTCGGCGGGCCGCTGGCCTGCTTGATCAACGCCAGTGTCGGCGTCGGCAGTCTGTATGCCGCGGGCCTCGTGCCCGGCGACACCCTCTTGTTCAACTGGTGGACGTGGTGGGTCGGCGACAGCATCGGCGTGCTGGTGTTCGCCCCCCTGGTGCTGATCTGGAGCCTGCGCCCGGGTGCAATCTGGCGGCGGCGCCAGTTCACCACCACCCTGCCCCTCATGCTGCTGTTCGGCATCGTGGTGTGGCTCTTCGTGTTCATCAGCGGGCAGGAGCACAAGCGCCTGCGGGCTGATTTTGAGGCGCACAGTCTCGACTACCTCGTGCGTTTCGAGCGTGACCTGAAGGACGACTACCAGGCCATGCACGCCGTCGCGGCGTTCGTGCGGGAGCAACCTCTACTGCGCCGCGATGCCTTCGAGCGCTTTGCCGAAAGTCAGCTGGCCCTGCTGGTGGGCGTGCGAAGCCTGTCCTGGATACCCGAGATCACCCACGAGGAGCGCAACAACTTTGAGGCCGAAATGCGCCTGCAAGGTGCCGAGAACTTTGCCATTCGCGAACTGGGCACCAAAGGCCAGCTGCAAGTGGCTGCCGCCCGATCCGTCTATGCGCCCGTCACCTATATCGTGCCGCGTGCTGGTAATGCCGCCGCCGTGGGTTTCGATGACGAATCGGAGCCGGTGCGCGCCGCTGCGCTCGCCCGCGCCCGGCAAACCGGCAAGCCCAGCGGCAGCGGGGCCATTACGCTCGTGCAAGACGGACAAGCCCGGCGCGGCATGCTCATCGTCCTGCCGGTGTGGCAGGGCGCGAGCCAGATCCGCGGCTATGTCATTGCCGCCGTGCGCATCGATCACCTCATTGAAGCTTCATTGAAAGGGCTGGAACAGGAAGGTGTGCAGGTGGCGGTCTTCGAGCGTCTACAGGCCGGCGGTAGTGAGCTGCTGTACGGCGCCGCAGCCACCGAGGGTGAGGGCTTGATGTTCTCGCAGCCGCTGGAAGTGGCGGGCCGCGACTGGTGGTTGCAGTTTCACCAGCCCACCAGCTATCTGCTCGCCCATCGCTCCTGGACGGTATGGACGATGCTCGCCGGCGGCATGTTGTTCACCGGCCTCACTGGCATGTTCCTGTTGCTGGTGATTGGTCGTGGCGGCCGGGTGGAACTGCTGGTGACGGAGCGCACTGTGGCCCTCGCCCGTGCCAACAGCCTGCTTGCGCAACAGGTCGAACGCAGCCATGAGCTGGAGAAAGACGCCCGTCATCGGGCCGAACAGCTGGCCACCAGCAACCGCGAGCTGGAGCAATTCGCCTACGTCGCCAGTCACGATCTTCAGGCACCGCTTCGCAACATCGCCAGCTTTGCGCGCATTCTCGAGAAGCGCTATCGCGACAAGCTCAGTGAAGAGGCCAACGAGTTTCTGGGCTTCATCGGCGAGAGCGTGACCGAGATGCAGCAGCTCATCGACGATCTGCTCTCGCTTTCGAAGGTGAACCCGCAGAACACGCAGATGCAACCACTGCCACTGGGGCTGCCGCTGCGGCGCGCCACCGAGCAGCTCCGCGCGGTACTGGATGAAACCAGCACCCAGCTGGCCGTTGAAGCCCTGCCGCCCGTGCGCGGGGACTCCCGCCTGCTCACGCAGCTGTTTCAAAATCTCATTGCCAATGCAGTCAAGTTTCAGCCGTCGGGTCAGGCGCCGTTGATCTTCATTCGCGCCGTGCGCGAACCAGGTGGCGACTGGCGCTGCGAGGTCACAGACAACGGCATTGGCATTGCCGCGCAGCACCAGGACAAGCTGTTTCAGATTTTTCGTCGCCTCAACCCGGCAGAGCAGTACCCGGGCACCGGAATCGGCCTCGCGCTGTGCCACAAGATCGTGGGACTGCACGGCGGGCGCATCTGGGTGGAATCGACGCCCGGCGAAGGCAGCCGATTCTGCTTCACCTTACCTGCGGCGTAGCCCGGATTGCGAAGCAAGCCGGGCTACGTGACCTGCCCAACGTCTAGTGCAGATCCTGCAGGCGGTTGACCACCACGTTGTCGAGGTGATCCATCGCCATCGCAGCCGCCTGAGCGCCCGCAATGGTGGTGAAGTAAGTCAGGCGCTGGTGCATGGCCGCAGCGCGGATCGACTTGCTCTCTTCAATCGACTGCTTGCCGTCGGTGGTGTTGCACACAAACTGGATTTCGCCGTTCTTGATCGCATCCACACAATGCGGGCGACCTTCCTTCACCTTGTTGATGGCGGCGCAGGCCACGCCGGCTTCGGTGATGACCTTTGCAGTGCCTTCGGTTGCCACCACCTTGAAGCCTTTGCCCACCAGCGTGCGTGCCAGTTCAATGGCCTTGGCCTTGTCCTGCGAGCGCACCCAGAGGAAGGCGGTGCCGCTCTCCGGCACCACCATGCTGGCGGCGAGCAAGGCCTTGTTGAACGCCTCGCCGAAGCTCGCACCGACGCCCATCGCTTCGCCGGTGCTCTTCATCTCAGGCCCCAGCAGCGGATCGACGCCGGGGAACTTGGCGAAGGGGAACACGGATTCCTTCACCGAGTAGTGCGTCGGGATGATCTCGCTGGTAACGCCCTGGCTCTGGAGTGAGGTGCCGGCCATCACCCGCGCCGCGATCTTGGCGAGCGGACGACCCGTGGCCTTGCTCACGAAGGGCGAGGTGCGCGAGGCGCGCGGATTCACTTCGAGCAGGTACACCTTCTCGGCACCCTTGCCGCCCTGCACTGCGAACTGAATGTTCATCAGACCGCGCACTTTCAGCGCATGCGCGAGCTTCACGGTCTGGGTGCGAATTTCGTCGAGCACCGCAGGCGAGAGCGAGTGAGCGGGCAGCGAGCAGGCCGAGTCGCCGCTGTGCACGCCGGCCTGTTCGATGTGCTCCATGATGCCGCCGATCACCACGTCGGTGCCGTCGGCGAGCGCGTCCACGTCCACTTCGATGGCGTCGTCGAGGAAGCGATCAATCAGCACCGGCGAGTCGTTGCTGACCTGCACCGCCTCGCGGATGTAGCGCGTGAGATCTGCATCGTCGTGAACGATCTCCATCGCGCGGCCACCCAGCACATAGCTGGGGCGCACGACGGCGGGATAGCCGACTTTCTTCGCCGCTGCGAGCGCGGTTTCCAGCGAAGTCGCAGTGCCATTCGGCGGCTGCAACAGGGCCAGGTCTTCCACCAGCTTCTGGAAGCGCTCGCGGTCTTCGGCAAGGTCAATCGAATCCGGCGAAGTGCCGATGATGGGCGCACCGGCGGCTTCGAGCGCACGCGCGAGCTTGAGCGGCGTCTGACCACCAAACTGCACGATCACACCCTTGGGCTTTTCGAGGTCGATGATTTCCATCACGTCTTCAAACGTCAGCGGCTCGAAGTAAAGCCGGTCGCTGGTGTCGAAGTCGGTCGACACCGTCTCCGGGTTGCAGTTGACCATGATGGTCTCGAAGCCATCCTCGCGCAGGGCGAGTGCGGCATGCACGCAGCAGTAGTCGAACTCGATGCCCTGCCCGATACGGTTCGGGCCACCACCCAAGATCATGATCTTGTCGCGCGACGTCGGCTTGGCCTCGCACTCTTCGTCGTAGCTCGAATACAGGTACGCCGTGTCGGTGGGGAACTCCGCAGCGCAGGTATCGACGCGCTTGTAGACCGGGCGAACGCCCAGCGCCTTGCGGCGCGCGCCAACTTCCATCTCACTCACGCGCATCAGCTTGGCGATGCGACGGTCGGAGAAGCCGAGGCGCTTCCAGCCGCGCACGGCATCGGCAGTCAGCGTATCGAGCTTGGCAGCGGCGATGGCTTTTTCCATGCCGATCAGCTCTTCGATCTGGTCAAGGAACCAGGGGTCGATCTTGCTGAGCTTGAAGATGTCCTCGACGCTCATGCCGGTGCGGAAGGCATCGCCCACGTACCAGAGGCGGTTCGCGCGCGGCGTGGCCACTTCTTCGCGGATGCGCGAGATCGAGTCGGCCGAGTGATCCGGCACCTGCGGGTCGAAGCCATCGCTGCCGGTCTCCAAGCCGCGCATGGCCTTGTGCAGGGCTTCCTGGAAGTTGCGGCCCATCGCCATCACCTCGCCCACGCTCTTCATCTGCGTGGTCAGGCGGCTGTCGGCCTGCGGGAACTTCTCGAAGGTGAAGCGCGGGATTTTCACCACCACGTAGTCGATGCTGGGCTCGAAGCTCGCCGGTGTGGCACCGCCCGTGATCTCGTTCTTCAGCTCGTCGAGCGTGTAGCCGACAGCCAACTTCGCGGCGATCTTGGCGATAGGAAAGCCAGTTGCCTTCGAGGCCAGTGCAGACGAGCGCGACACGCGCGGATTCATCTCGATAACGATCAGGCGGCCGTCCTTCGGGTTGACCGAGAACTGCACGTTCGAGCCGCCGGTTTCCACACCCACCTTGCGCAGCACCGCCAGCGAGGCGTTGCGCATGATCTGGTACTCCTTGTCGGTCAAGGTCTGCGCCGGTGCGACGGTGATCGAGTCGCCGGTATGCACGCCCATCGGGTCAAAGTTTTCGATGCTGCACACGATGATGCAGTTGTCGTTTTTGTCGCGGACGACCTCCATCTCATATTCCTTCCACCCCAGCAGGCTCTCTTCGATGAGCACCTCGGTGGTGGGCGAAAGATCAAGGCCGCGGCCGACGATCTCCTCAAACTCTTCAATGTTGTAGGCGATGCCGCCGCCGGACCCACCCAGCGTGAAGCTGGGGCGGCACACCGCCGGGAAGCCCACGTACTTCAGCAGCTCGCGCGCCTCGTCCATGGAGTGCGCCACCCCGGACTTCGCCGAACCCAGACCAATCTCGGTCATCGCATCGCGGAACTTCAGGCGGTCTTCGGCGAGGTCAATCGCGTGCGCGTTCGCACCAATCAGCTCGACGCCGTATTTTTCCAGCACGCCGTGCTTGGCCAGATCCAGCGCGCAATTCAGCGCCGTCTGCCCACCCATCGTCGGCAGCAGCGCGTCAGGGCGCTCCTTCTCGATAATGCGGGCCACCGTCTCCCAGCGGATCGGCTCGATGTAGGTGGCATCGGCCATCTCCGGGTCGGTCATGATCGTCGCCGGATTGCTGTTGACCAGCACCACGCGATAGCCCTCTTGCCGCAGTGCCTTGCAGGCCTGTGCGCCGGAGTAATCGAACTCGCAGGCCTGCCCGATGATGATGGGGCCGGCGCCGATGATGAGGATGGATTTGAGGTCAGTGCGTTTTGGCATGGCCATTCCTAGGTAGAGGCCGACGCGAGTTTCGCGCCGAAGCCGATGAAGAGAAGTCCGGCGCTGCCGGTGGCACCGGCGGCGAGGCGGCGGCGCTCGCGAAAGCTCGCGGCGAGACGGCTTCCGGTGAAGATGAGCAGCGAGAGATAGGCACCGCTGATGCAGGTGAGCACGATGCCCAGTACCGCGAACGAGAGCACCGGATGCGGCGCATCGGCACTGACGAACTGGATGAAGAAAGCCATGAAGAAAAAGATGGCCTTGGGGTTCAACAGGCTAATGCCGAGCGTGCGGCGGAAGGGACTTAGCACCCAACCCTCAGGCTTGTCATTCCCGTGAAAGGGGGAATCCATGTCGGCAACGACGTGCTCCGCATCAGGCATGGATTCCCGCTTTCGCGGGAATGACGGTGACTTTGAGGGTGTGACCTCTTTCCACTTCGCAAATCCAGCCCGCACAAGGCCCACGCCCATCCACGCCAGATACGCAGCACCCGCCAGCTTGAGCACCGTGAACACCTGCGGGTAAGCCGCGAGCAACGGTGCCAGACCTGCGGCGGCAGCAATCATCAGTAGACCATCGCCCACGAACACGCCCACCGCGGCGCGGTAGCCATCGCGCACACCCTGCCGCGCCGCCACACTCAGCACGAACAGCGAGTTCGGCCCCGGCAGCAGCACGGTAATGGTGGTGATGAGCAAAAAGGCCGGGAAGTCGGTGATGCCGAGAAACTGGCTCATGGCAGAAATCCGATGCGCTTCTTCTTGCGCGTGTCTTCGGGTTCCATGATCCTGTAGATCGCCTCGAACACGGCCTTGAACTTGGCGTCGGTTTTCACCTCCAGCGCGGCGAGTTTCTTGGCAAGATCTGCGTTGGTTTGCAGCAGCACACGTAGTCGCGCGAAAGCACGCATGATCTCGATGTTGACGGCCACCGCCTGCGGACTGCGCAGCACGCTGCTCAGCATGGCCACACCTTGCTCGATGAAAGCGTGGGGATTGGTGCGTCCACCACCCCAACTTGAAATCACAATTTGTGATTTCAAGTTTCTATCGCCTTGTAATTGCTCGTTTTTTGAAGTCGCAAACTGTGACTTCAAGTTGCGGGCTTCAATGCTGCTGAGCTGAAACATGAAGTCCGCAGGGAAGCGATCCACATTGCGCTTCACAGCCTGCATGAGCGTGCGCGGCTCTACGCCGTAGAGCGCAGCCAAGTCGTGCGAGAGCATGACCCGCTGGCCGCGCAGCATGACGATCATGCGCTCGGCTTCGGGAGGCAGGGCGGAGGGCGTTTTCATCGCGGCAGCCGCTTCAAGTCTTGGACATCAAGGCCACGAAGCGGTCGAAGAGATAACTCACATCCTGCGGGCCGGGCGAGGCTTCGGGGTGGCCCTGGAACGAGAACGCCGGTGCATCGGTGAGTCGAATGCCCTGGTTCGAGCCGTCGAACAGCGAGCGGTGGGTGACCACCACGTTGTTGGGGATGGTCGCCTCATCCACCGCAAAACCGTGGTTCTGGCTGGTGATGAGCACGCGGCCGTTCTCGACGTCCTGCACCGGATGGTTGGCACCGTGGTGGCCGAATTTCATCTTCAGCGTCTTGGCCCCGGCCGCAATACCGAGAATCTGGTGACCCAGGCAGATGCCAAAGGTGGGCAGCTTGGCGGCGATGAACTCGCGCGCTGCCGCGATGGCATAGGTGCAGGGTTCGGGGTCGCCGGGGCCGTTGCTCAGCATCACGCCGTCGGGCTTGAGCTTGAACACCTCGGCAGCGCTGGTCTGCGCCGGCACCACTGTGAGGCGGCAGCCGCGATCCACCAGCATGCGCAGGATGTTGCGCTTCACACCGAAGTCGTAGACCACCACATGCTTGCTGCCGAGGGCCGGCTCCGCGTCACGGTTGCTGGCCAGCTCCCAGCTGCCCTTGGTCCAGGCATAGCTGGCGGGTGTGGTCACCACCTTGGCGAGATCGGCGCCCTTCAAGCCGCCAAAACCGCGTGCGGCGGCCAGAGCCTTTTCTTCGGTGGCGTCAGCCCCGGCAACGATCGCCCCGCCCTGGGCGCCGGTGTCGCGCAGGATGCGCGTCAGCTTGCGGGTGTCGATGCCGGCAATGGCGATGCAGCCCTGCTCGGCCAGATAGGCCGAGAAATCCTGTGTGCTGCGGAAGTTGCTGGCCTTGCGCGGCACCTCGCGCACCACCAGGCCTGCAATGCGCACGCGACCGGACTCGTCATCTTCCGGGTTCACGCCGACATTGCCGATGTGCGGGTAGGTGAGCGTGACGATCTGGTTGGTGTAGGAGGTATCGGTGAGGATTTCCTGGTAGCCGGTCATGGCGGTGTTGAACACCACCTCGCCGCTGATGGTGCCTTCTGCACCAATGGAAATACCTTTAAAAACAGTGCCGTCGGCGAGGGCCAGCAGGGCAGTAGCAGCTTGATTCATGGTCGCTTGGACTCGTCGAATGGGCGGGTGGCGGCCAGCAAAAAGGGGGCGGACTGTGGGTCCGGCCCCCTTCTTCAGGATTAAGGCGATAGTTTAGCGGCGAAGCCCCTGCCCGTCCATGAAAACCTGACGTCGGACCCTCATCAGAACTGCTGCTCGATGGCATAGACGGTGGTGCTGCCGCTGGTTTCGCTCGCCACAATCAGCAGCGGCATGCCGTTGGGGCTGTCGGCGGCCGGCACGAACACGATGCCTTCCGGCGCCAGGTCACCATCGGTTGCGCCGCCGGTTTCCACATTGGCCTGCAGGTCTGCGCCCGAAGCCGAGACGAAGCGGCGGTTGGTGACGTATTCGACGAAGACCGGGGCTGACGGGCGGGTGATGTCATAGGTCATCAGGCCACCCTGGCGCTCCAGACCCACCGTGGCGAAGGTTTTGGCACCCAGCGTGAACACGGCCAGCGCTTCGGGCTCGGGGCCCTTGGCATCGCTGCGGTCGTCCTGCGTGTTGTTGGTGCTGCCGGGGTTGAAGCGCACCGTGGCGCTCAGCGCGGCAATGCGGCGCTCAATCTCGTCGCCGGAGTCGTACACCACCACACCGGCCGAATCGAAGATGGAGAACGAACGGCCACCAAAGGCGTAGATGGCATCGAAATCGCCATCGCCATCAATGTCACCCGTCTGGTTGGTCACCGTCAGGCGGCCGAGGCTGGCGTTGCCCTTCAGGCTGGCGGCGTTGGGGAACACCGTGGGGTCGAGCACATAGCTGGCATTGCCCACGCGCACTTCTTCATTCAGCACATCCCCTTCGTCCGGACCGTTGGCAATGTCTTCGGAGGGATACACGCGGGCATCGCCCTCGTTGGCCGTCACATAGAAGGCGCGGCCGCCCGAGCTGTAGCTGGCGATGGTGTCGGGCATGTACATGCCCATCACCGGCCAGGTGGCGATGTTGATGCCGTTGTTCACGGCCGTGTCGCGGTCTGAGGGATCAAACCCGGCGCCGGTGAGGTTGTGGTTCTTGAAACCCAGGGCGCGAATGCCGGTGATGGTGGCCGTGGCGATGTCCAGCTGGGCGAAGGCATTGGCCTCCTGCAGGGCCACCATGGCAGTGGCGCCATCGGGGCTGATGGCGATGTACTCGGGCTCCACATCCTGCGCGACGGTGGGGTTGTTGGCGCCAAACAGGCGCACGCCCTGGCTGCGCAGGGTGGCCGCCTGGCTGTTGAAGGCCGTGAAGCTGGCCGTGCGCACGGTCGGTGCCGCCGGGTTGCTCACGTCCACCACGCTCACCGAGCCTTCCGGATCCACGGTGTACAGCTCGTTGGGCTCGCCTTCGTTGGCCACCAGCACGGTGCGGCCGTCGGCGGTGAAGGTGAGCATGTCGGGCAGCGCGCCTACGGTGGCCGAGCCCAGCAGGGCGAGGTCACTGGCGCGGAACAGACCCACGCGACCGGCATCGGTTTTCACCGCCGCCTGCACCGCCACGGCCACCACTCCGTTTTTCACCGACACGCTGTTGGCGGCAGCGCCCAGCGTGCTGATGTCCAAGGTTCCGATCTTCGCGCCCGGTGCGGCATCGAGATCACCCAAGGGGAAAACATCCACGGTGCTATCGGCGCCGTTCACCACAAACAGGCGACGGCTGGCCGGGTCGTAGGCCGGAATCTCTGCGGCGCCCTGATCGAATTGGCCGGTGAGAAAGCGCTGCTTCTCCTCCAGGCGGATGGTGGTCGGCGTCATCACCACCGGCGTCGGGGCTGGCGGCGGCGTGGGCACCACGGGGGTGGGTGCCGGTGCCGGTACGGCCGGCGCCACATTGGTGTCGTTACAGGCCACCAGGCCCAGACCAGCACACAGCAGCAGCCCAGCGCGAACAGAGCGAATCTTCACGGCGTCATTCCCTAGAGAAGGTGAGTTGAGGCCGCGACCATAAGAAGCTGCGGTGACAGATTCGTGTCAGAACCGCGGCGCCGCACCGCGACTGCGGATGCTCAGACGAAGACGCTGAGATTGCGGCGGGCCGCAGCAGCCAGTCGCTGGGTGAAGTAGGCGCTCTGAAACAAGTGCTCGCGCTGTGCAAAGCCGCGCATCACCCGCTGGCGGGCCGGCTGGTATTGCGCATCGGGCACAAACTGATACTCCCGGCGGATCTGTTGCTCATATTCGGCAAAGCGCTCGGGCGTGCTGCCGAGAATCGCAAGGTCGATATCGAGCAGCAGTGCGGTGTCTACAGGATGTGGATCAGCGGCGGCGGACTGATGCGACTGCGTGACCATCACCAGCGCCACAACCCGCTCGATCAGCCCCGGCGCAGCGCCCAGCGCCGCAAGCGCACTGGCCGCCCATTCCGCACTGCGCGCCTCGTTGTCGCCGCGCTGCGGCTCGTAGACCGCATCGTGAAACAGCAGCGCCAGTTGCACGGCCTCGGGCCAGTGCAGCAGTTCGCACACGGCATCGAACCCATCAAGACACTCCTGCAGATGTTGCAGGGTGTGATAGGCCCGTTGTGGTTCGCTCCAGGCGCTCAACAGGGCATCAGCAAGCGGCTTGATCGCCGCTACCGGGGCGACAGGCAGGCAGCGCTGAAGGCGTGCTTCGATTGCTTCGCAGCGCATGACCGCAATACCGCTCAGGGCTGGGTGGCCGCGTAGTCCACCACCAGGTTCGCCAAGGTACGCACGCCGAGCTTCAGCACCTGCTCGTCAATGTGGAAGCGCGGCGAGTGGTTGGCAGCAAACAGCTCAGGCGCCTCGCCCAGGGGTCGCGCACCGAGAAACACGAAGTAGCCCGGCACTTCTTCGGCAAAGAAGCTGAAGTCCTCAGCCCCCATCATGGCCTCGGCAGGAATCACCTTCTCGTCGCCGGCAACGCGCTTGAGCGTGGGCAGCAGGCGCGTGGTGAGCACCGGGTCGTTGACTGTGACCGGGTACGCCGTTTCGCCGCCAATGATCACTTCGGCAGTCGCCCCGCTCGCCTCGGCAATGTTGACGGCGGTGCGTCGCACGCGCTCGACGAGATCCTTGCGCATCACAGGGTCCAGCGCGCGTAGCGTGCCTTTCATCGTCACGCTGTCGGGAATGATATTGCTGCGCACGCCGCCATCGATCTTGCCGATGGTGACGATCACCGGCGCCTTGCCAACATTCATCTGCCGCGAGGCGACGGTTTGCAGGCCCAGCACGATCTGGCTGGCAATCACGATGGGGTCGATGCCCTGCCAGGGTGCGGCACCGTGGGTCTGCTTGCCACGCACGATAATTTGCAAGTCATCCGCGCTGGCCAAAGCACCACCCGACTTCCAGGCGATGGTGCCGACATCCCACTGCGCGAAAACGTGACTGCCGAACACCACCTCGGGGATGGGTGCGGTCTTGAACACACCCTCCTTCAGCATCAGCTGCGCGCCGCCCTCCTCCCCCGCAGGCGCGCCTTCCTCGGCGGGCTGGAAGATGAACTTTACCGTCCCCTTCAGGCGCGGCTGTATCTGGCTCAGCACTTCAGCCACACCCAGCAAGGTGCTGGTATGCGCATCGTGACCGCAGGCGTGCATCACTCCCACATCCTTGCCATCGAAGGTCGTGCGCACGGTGCTCTTGAAAGGCACATCCCATTCCTCGACCACGGGAAGTGCGTCCATATCGGCCCGCAGCGCCATCACCGGGCCGGGCAAGCCGCCCTTGAGCACGGCCACCACGCCGGTATGGGCCACACCCGTTTGCACGCTGAGCCCCAGGCCCTTCAGGCGCTGAGCCACGTACTGGGCGGTTTTGAATTCGCGATTGCCCAGCTCCGGGTTTTGGTGCAGGTGACGGCGCATGGTGATGACCTGCGGCTCCACCCGGTTTGCGAGCTGGTCGATCTCACGGTGCAGCGCTGCGGTGTCGGCCGCCGCCAGCGCCGGCAGCAAGAGGCAGGCGGCGAGCAGGCTCCGCAGCGGCTTCATGGCTTGCCCGCGACCAGCAGGCCCTCGCCCTGCCACTGCAGCAGTGCCGCATTCACCGCATCGCGTACGGTTTCGCCATAGGCTTCCTGGGGCTTCAGCGGCTTGGTGCCGGCGGGCAGCGCGGCGCGGCCCATGGCGGTGTGCATGGCATGGCGGAAGAACATGTCGCTCTTCTTGCCGTCGCCATCGGTGTAGCTGATGTTGTACTGATACTCATCGGTCACCACCGAGCTCGCCAGCCCGAGACTCAGGCCGTTCTTCACACCGGCAGCGCGGGCCTCGCTGACATCGCCCACGTTGTTGACCACCACGCGCAGCACGCGCGGGCTGAGTTGATCCGGCGTCATCATGCGGCTGGCCAGCAGCGCAGCCTCCACATGGCCGCGCAGACGGATATCCGCAGCAGGCTTGTGCTCACCGCGCTGCTGGAAGAGCACATCCACCCGCACCGGCAGCGGGGGGTTGATGGCCAGCAGCTGCGCGCTGGTGCCCTTGCGATAGCTCGGGTCGGCATAGCTCTTGAACGACGAAGCACAAGCGCCCAGCAGGCTGGAAACGGTGAGGGCGAGCGTGAGGGTCAGCAAACGATTCATGGGCAGTTCCGGTGGCGATAGAGCAAAAGGAGGGGATGGTGGAAAGGACGCCGAAGCGGTGAGCTGGCGAGTGGGCAAGAGCTTATGCGATCACAGCGCCAGGACGTCACGCATGGAATACGCCCCGGCAGGGCGCCCATGCAGCCACAGTGCCGCGCGAATGGCCCCACCGGCAAAGTTGGCGCGCGAACTGGCCTTGTGGGTCAGCTCCACGCGCTCGCCCTCGCCCAGGTACATCACGGTGTGATCGCCAATCACATCGCCGCCGCGCACGGTGGCGAAACCGATGGTTTCCGTGGCGCGCGCACCCGTGTGGCCCTCGCGGCCATACACCGCCACGGCGCGCAGATTGCGGTCCAGCCCCTTGGCCGCCGCCTCGCCCAGCGCCAGGG
>CAMTXV010000033.1:0-5390 GCA_947085665.1 uncultured Sinobacteraceae bacterium
CCGCGTGCGCCGCGTGCCAGCAGGGTGAACTCGCTCTTGCTGAACACGCCGGCTTCGCGGTTCAAGTCGTAGCGGCCGGCGCTGCTGACGATGATGTAGTCGTCGTTGCGGAACTGCAGCGGCGTATCGGTACTGACGATGCGGTTGGCGTCGTCGTACTGCAGCGATTCCGAGGTGATCTCGCGTCCGCCCAGGCGCACCTTCACCGAGCCCAGCAGCTGGCCGAGACTGCCCTTGGCACCATCGATTTCATCGGCGGTGACCACCAGCTTGCCGTCGGGCGAGAGCGGCAGCACGCCGGGGTCGAGCTGGGGGCAGCTGGCTTCGGTGGCCTGCGCGGGTGCTGTGGCCAGCGCCAATGCAAGGAGCGCCGCGGTGCGCAGCGGGGCCAGCACGGTCAGGGAACGAAGAGGCATGGCGACGGGCGCAAAAAGGGTGCGCAGTATCCCCCTCGGGCGGTGCTGCGGCAATGCGATGCCGGCTGCCCGCCGCGGCCCTCTTCGCGTACGCTTTCGCGCATGTCCACGCCCTCTACCGCCGCACCCGACGCCCGCGCCCTCGCTGCGCGCCATTTCGCCCTCAGCCATCTGGCGCTCACCGAGGCCGAAACCGGCTTTGCGCCGGCCTCGGCCGATGCCAGCTTTCGCCGCTACTTCCGCCTCACACACGGCACCCAGAGCTGGGTGGTGATGGACGCGCCGCCCGCGCAGGAAGACTGCCGGCCGTTCATCCACATTGCAGGCCTGGTGCGCGAGGCTGGCCTCAATGGGCCTGCGGTGCTGGCACAGGATCTCGCCCAGGGCTTTCTGCTGCTGGGCGATCTCGGTCGGCAGACGGTTCTGCAGGTGATCAACGCCGACAACGCCGATGCCCTGTTCAGCGATGCCATTGCCGCGCTGGTGCGCTGGCAGCTGGCCAGCCGTGAGGGCGTGCTGCCGCCGTATGACGCGGCTCTGCTGGCCCGCGAGCTGGCCCTGTTCCCGGACTGGTATGTGGCCCGTCATCTCGGCCAGACCTTCACCGCCGAGCAGCAGGGCTGGTGGGATGCCGCTTGCGCCCTGCTCATCGAGCGCGCGCTGGCCCAGCCGCGCGTGTTCGTGCACCGCGACTACATGCCGCGCAATCTGATGATCTCGAACCCGAGCCCCGGCATCCTCGATTTTCAGGACGCCGTGTATGGCCCCATCAGCTACGACGTGGTGAGCCTGTTCAAGGATGCCTTCCTGAGCTGGCCCGCCGAGCGCGTGGCGCTCTGGCGCCAGCAGTACTGGCAGGCCGCGCGCGCCGCTGGCCTGCCAGTAGCCGACGAGCCGCACTTCAACCGCGACTTCGACCTCATGGGCCTGCAACGCCATTTGAAGGTGCTGGGCATCTTCGCGCGCATCAACTACCGCGACGGCAAGCCGGCGTATCTCGCCGACACGCCGCGCTTCATTGGCTATGTGCGTGCGGTGGTGGATGGCGACGCCGAGCTGGCCCCGCTGGCGCGCCTGTTCGACAGCCTCCAGCTGCACGCGTGAAGGCCTTCATCCTTGCGGCGGGCCGCGGCGAGCGCCTGCGCCCGCATACCGATCACACGCCCAAGCCGCTGCTGCCCGTGCGCGGCCAGCCGCTGATCGACTGGCATCTGCACCATCTCGCTGCCGCCGGCGTGCGCGAGGTGGTGGTGAATCTCGGCTGGCTGGGCGAGCGCCTGCGTGCCTACCTGGGCGATGGCAGCCGCTACGGCCTGGCGATCGCCACTTCCGAAGAAGGCTGGCCGGCGCTGGAAACCGGCGGCGGTCTACACCATGCGCTGCCGCTCCTGGGTGCGGAACCCTTCCTGCTGGTGAATGGCGATGTCTTTACCGACTGCGCCTTCGCCCCGCTCGTCGAGCAGGGACTGAGCGGCGCAGACCTGGCGCGGCTGGTGCTGGTGCCCAATCCGGTGCAGCACCCGGCGGGTGACTTCGCGCTGGTGGATGACCGCGTGCTGGATGCCACGCCGCGCCTCACCTACAGCGGCATTGCCGTGCTGCACCCGGCCCTGTTTGCGGGCTGCACGCCGGGCGCATTTCCGCTCGCACCCCTGCTGAAGCGCGCGATGGCGCAGCAGCAGGTGGCCGGGTTGCTGCACGCGGGGCAGTGGTCTGATGTGGGCACGCCCGAGCGCTGGCAGGCCTTGCAGTAAAAGTGGCTCATCAGCGGCCCCTTGGCCGATGAGGGGAGGTGATTTAGCGCGTTGACGGCATGCGTTTTGCGCATCTATTTTTCGTCAACGCGGCGTTGCGGCCTCCGGGCCTTCTTCGCCCACTGCTTTCGCCCCAAGGCTTCAACTTTCTTTTCACAAGGACGTGCCCATGCGCTTCATCTCTATTGCCCCTGCCGCGGCGGTTTTCGCCGTGGCCACTGTTGTGGTGGGAGGGCTGGCTTCCAGTCCCCAGCGCTACGCTGAAAAAGACCTGCGCGCCCTGGGGCAGTCCTGCCCGGCCGGTTACCGCATGGTGGATGCCGTGCAGTTCGCACAGGACTACCGTCCCGGCATGAGCGAGGCCGAGCAGGCCGCCATTCGCGCCCAGTACCCCAATCCGGTGTGTGTGGTGCAGAAGAGCCCTGAGTCGCTGATGGAGTTCACCCAGCTCCAGCAGGCGCGCGCCGAGGCGCGCGGCCAGCAGCTGCCGGGCGGCCTGCGTGCGGCGGTGGCCAAGCAGCAGGAAATGAAGGCCCTGCAAGCCAAGGTGGACAACGCCGACAGTACCTGGATGCCCTATGGCAACGGGCCGATGATTGGCGACGGTGAAGACTTCCCCGAGGTCAACGGCCAGGGCTTCTCGAATCTTTCCGGTCGTGCCGACCAGTTCGCGTACGACGCCGTGAACAAGCGCCTGTTCGTGGCCATTGGCAACGGCGGCATCTGGATGAGCACCGCGCCTGCAGGCGACGTGAGCCAGATGGGCACGGCCGCCGCGCCCTGGGTTTCGGTGGGCGACAAGCTGCCCACGCAGGTGACCAGTGGCGTGGGCTTTACCACCGCCGGTGGCCGCGCCGCTGATGGCGCGCTGGCGGGCACGCTGATTGCGCTCACGGGCGAGCACTCGCAGGGCGGCAACACTTACATCGGCCTGGGTGCTTACTGGAGCAATGACCTGGGCGCCAGCTGGAACGCCGCTACCGGCGTACCGGATGGCGCGCTGGGCTTCAAGGTGGAAACCGACCCCACCAACCCCGACGTGGTGTATCTCGCCACTGGCAAGGGCCTGTACCGCAGCGGCGACGCCGGCCGCAGCTATGTGAACGTGGCACTGCCCACCAGCGCCGATTGCGCGGGCGTGGATGGCCTCAACAAGAGTTTCCCCGGCAGCAGCACGCCCGATGGCATGGGCCCCTGCGTGATCGCCAACATCGTGACCGACGTGGTGGTGAAGCACGCGGGTGGCCTCACCGACGAGGCGGGCGGGCAGGTGATTGCCGCCGTGGGCTATCGCGGCGGCAACGCTCCGTTTCTCGATGGCACGCCGCAGTCGCCGGGCAACGGCCTGTATCGCTCGGACACAGGCGCAGCCGGCAGCTTCACCAAGCTGGAGGTTTCGGGCACCGGCAGCACGCCCACTGGCTTCACCCCGCAGGACCGCATTGGCCGCATCGAGCTGGCCACCGCCACTGGCCC
Source organism: uncultured Sinobacteraceae bacterium (assembly GCA_947085665.1). Classification (GTDB taxonomy): domain Bacteria; phylum Pseudomonadota; class Gammaproteobacteria; order Nevskiales; family Nevskiaceae; genus Stagnimonas. The sequence goes on from CAMTXV010000033.1 coordinate 3,647, forward strand.
TGAGCAGGACCACAACTTCGTCTACGCCATCGTGCAAGACGCCGTGCTGCTCAACGGCGGCCTCGCAGTGCCGTTTGGTCTGCCGGGGGTTGATACGGTGATCAACGGCCTCTCATCGCTCGATTGCTCGATGCTGCCGGCCGGCGATCCGCAGTTCATCTGCGAAACCCTGCAGGGCGGCGCCGTGCTGGGTGCGACCACCATCAACGGCGTGTATGTGTCGCCAGACTTCGGAGACACCTGGACGCGCATGGCCGACACCACCGAGCTGGCGCTGCTGCCGGTGACGGGCTCTTCGCTCATCGTGCCCTCTGCGCTCGGCGTGGGCCCCGGTGTGCAGGCCTGGTATGACCTGTGGATGGCCGTGGACCCGACTCGCGCCAGTGCCCTGGGCGACGGCGTGCCCACCCGCATTGGCTTCGGCATGGAAGAAGTCTGGCAAAACCGCCTGCCCGGCCCGCAGGATGGCCTCGTGCAGCAGCTCGGCGTCGCCGACTTCGCGGTGATTGGCCCCTACTTCTCGGGCGACCGCTGCCAGCTGCTGATTGGCTCCGCCACGCCCGGCATTCCGGTGTGCGCCACCGACACCAATCCGGTGGACCTCGACGGCCGCGTGACGACGCACCCCGACCAGCAAGCCGGCATCTACATTCCCACCGATGACGGCGGCGTGTGCCTGTTTGCGGGCGGCGACGGCGGCGTGTTCACCCAGTGCGTGGGGGCGAACGAAGAGATGGACAACACCAAGTGGGTGGACTCCTCCAACCAGGGCTTCCACACCCTGTTCCACTACGGCTTTGCGGTGGCGAAAGACGGCACCGTGTGGTTTGGCAACCAGGACAACGGCAGCGGCAAGGTGACGCCCACCGGCGAGGTGTTCCAGACCTACGTGGGCGACGGCGTGTTCGCGGCCGTGGACCCCGACGACAGCAGCATCGCCTACGTCGAAACGCCGGGGCTCAACCTGCAGCTCACCACCGATGGCGGCAGCACCTACACCGACATTGCCCCGCCAGCGACGAACCCCTACTTCGCCTCCATGTTCATCATGGACCCCACCGACAAGAACCACCTGATTGCCGGTGGCACCGAGATTTTTGAAACCACGCTGGGCGCTGAAACCACCAGCGACAGCTGGGTGCAGGTGTTCGACCTCGGCACCGGCCCCGATGGCGCCATCCGCAACCTGCGCGCCACCGATACCCACGACAAGTTCAGCTATGTGGGCTTCTGCGGGCCTTGCTCCAACCTTGTGGGTGCGGGTTTCCAGCGCGGCATTGCCACCAACGCGGGCGCGGCCGATGCCGCCAAGGCCAGTCCCAATGGCTGGCGCTTTGCCGCCGCCAACGGGCTGCCCAACCGCTACATCACCTGGATGGAAATCGACCCGGCCGACCCGACCGGCAAGACCGTCTATGTGACGCTGGCCGGCTACTCGCTCGCCAAGTGGCTGCCGCCGGGCTCCTTCCTCGATGACGACGCCGACCGCGCCGCCGCGATGGTGGGCGCCGGCAATCTCTGGATGTCGACCGACGGCGGTGAGAACTTCACCAACATCAGCGGCAACCTGGCGGACTCCGCCGCCTACTTCACCACCATCTACAAGCGCGGCACGCAGCTTTTCCTGGGCACCGAGATTGGCGCCTTCATTGCCGATGCGCCGGTGGCAGGCGCAAGCCCCACCTGGGCGCCCATGGGCACCGGCCTGCCCAATGTGGTGGTCACGCAGTTCCAGACCCAGCCC
>CAMTXV010000034.1:0-6169 GCA_947085665.1 uncultured Sinobacteraceae bacterium
ATGACGGGATTTTGAGCAGCAACCCTTCGGGGCGGGACTGTTTTTGGGCATTGCAGCGTCACGCAGTTTGCCGATGGAACAACCATCGGCTGCACTCCGTTCCTTGCACTGCCCAAAAACAGCCTTCCGCCGCAGCAATGAAACGAATGTCAACACACCCTAGGGCGCGTTACGCAGCCAGTTCGGATCGCTCAAGCGCTGGAACAAGGGCGGAGCGCCCTGCGGCAGGCTTTTCTCCAGCCACTTCAAAAGATCAGTCCAGATGCGCCCACTCTGCGCCACCGTGGGCGAGGCCTCGCTGTGCGGCAACTCCAGCGTGATGATGGGAATACCCAGAAACTCGCCGGCATAGTTGCCCAGCGAACCCGGATAAGTACCCAGCTCGTTGAGGTTCAAAAAGCCGAGCCGCGCTGGCGGCGTGCGTGGGCCGTCGAAATCGAGAATGCCGTAGGGCGCGTGGATGCTGACGATGGCATCGGGCTTGAAGCTTTTGATCTGCTTCACCAGCCATTGCGTCTCCGGTTCGGAGGCCGCCTGCTTGCCGGGGAAGCGGCGCGGATCGCTCTTGGTTCTGGTGTTCCAGTAGAGCACCGCCTTCGTATTCCAGTCCGGCGTGGGGAAGTTGCGGTTGAGATCCACCCCGTTGGCATTGGCCCGCTTCGAGGGGGCTGCCAGCACGCCATCCGGGTTGAGGCAGGGCACCACACGCCAGTGGAAGGGCTGCTGCTCCTGGTCGGCGAGGCGGCGCATCCACTCGAAGGTGACGGCGACCGAAGAAAGCTCGTCTCCGTGGATGCCGCCCACCAGCAGCACCCGCTTGGCGGGGGTCTTGCTCTTCATGGCGCGGTAGTCGCGCCAGAGGATGGGCTGGCCCTGCACGCTGGCTGTGTTGGCCACGTTCAAGCCGGCGCTCTTGCACTCACCCGCAGGCACCGAGCGCAGCTTCTTCGCGAGGTTCTCGCAGGCCCGTTCCAGCGAACCCAGCGGAGCCGCTTGCCCTGCCGAAGCCAGAGGCGCAGCCAGAGAAATAAAAAGCCCGGCCAGAAGCCGGGCGAGGGAAACCCGCACGGCTAGCGGTCTCCCGTCATGGAGTTCGGCTGGGCCATGTGGTCAATGTTCACCGAAGCAACCTGTTTCCTGTGGGGTGTCGTGCCGGGCGATGCACTGCCCGGCTGGCTTACTTGCGTTCCTTCTTGATCTTCTCGATCAGGAAGTCGACCACCTGCAGCGCCTTCTCGGGGCTGCCGGCCTGCACGGCGCTGGTGGCATAGGTGCCACCCACGACGATGGTGGGCACGCTGGTGATGCTGTAGCTCATGGCCAGCTGCTGGGCGCGGCGCATGCGCGAGTCCACCAAGAAGCTGGAAGTGTTCTTGTCGTAGTCCGCCGGGTTCACGCCAGCTTCTTTCTGGAACAGGCCCTTGATGGAGTCCACGGTGTTCATGGGCTGGCGCAGCACGTGAATGGCGTTGAACAGCGGCGCATGCACCTTGTCGCTCACTTTCAAAGCTTCAGCAATGTAGAAGGCGCGCATGTGCAGCTCGCCCGTGGGGCTGCCGAGGGTGTTGGGCACGCGCTGGAAATCGACATCCGGACCTTTCTTCGATTTCCAGCTTTCGATGATGGGGTCGAGATGGAAGCAGTGCGGGCAGCCGTACCAGAAGAACTCTTCCACCGTCACGCGCTTGGGGTCGGCCGGGGCAACGGTCGTCTTGACCTTCTTGAACTCCTTGCCTTCGGTGTAGTTACCCGTCGCCTGGGCGCTGCACGCCAGGGGCGTGAGGGCAAGGGCGAGCATCAGCCCGCGAAACCAGTTCTTCATGTGTGGCGTTCCTTGAAAAGACTTACTGCAGGCCAGCGACGTAGGACGAGAGCGCGGCAATCTCGGCGTCGGTGAGCTTGGTGGCCACGGCGCTCATGATCAGAGCGTGTTTACCGGCGCCGCGTTCCCCAGTCTTGCCTTTTTTGTAGGCGTTGAGCTGCAGCGTGGTGTAGGCGGCGTTCTGGCCGCCGATGCGCGGGTAGTGCGCCACCGGATTGCCCGCGCCGGCAGGGCCGTGGCAGCCCGAGCAGGCGGGCAGACCGCGAGTCACATCGCCCGCGCGGTAGAGCTTCTGACCAACCTCGACGGCCTCTTTGCTGGCCACGCCCGGCACGGGGGCGAGGGTGGCGTAGTGGGCGGCGATATCGGCCATGTCCTGCTCCGAAAGAGCCTGCGCCTGGCCCAGCATGAGCGCGTTTTTGCGCTCGCCGGACTTGAACAGCTTGAGCTGAGCGGCCGCATAAGCCGAGTGCTGGCCAGCGAGCTTGGGCCATTCCGGATTGATGATTCCGTTGCCGCCCACGCCATGGCAGGCGAGGCAGGGCGCGGCTTTGGCGGCACCGGCTGCAGCGTCACCCTTCGTGAAGGGATCGACGGCAGCGCCCTCGGCAAAACTCACGAGCGGTGCCAAAAGGGCACAGGCAAGAAGGGCGCGCTTGATCACTTTGAGTAGACTCCATTGAAGCGCAGACGCCCGACGGCCCGTGTTTGAGGCGCGTCGAGGGGTCTGCTGCGGGCGGTAACTGCGAGCATTGTAACTCAGCAGTTTGCTGATTTTCGGCTGCGCAAGCGGCCTCAATACCTCGAGTTCACATGCCTAAAACCCCTACTCCTGCACCGGCTGCTGCTGCGCAGGCTCCTTCGACGCCAGCGTCGAATCCCTTCGTGCTGGCGCGCTTCGTGATGTCGGCCGCCAAGCTGGACCAGCTGCCAAACGATTCGGTGCCGGAGCTGGCCTTTGTTGGCCGCTCGAACGCGGGCAAGTCCTCGGCGCTGAACATGCTGTGCAACAAGAAGGGGCTGGCGCGTGTTTCGAAAACACCGGGGCGCACCCAGCTCATCAATCTCTTCGACGTGCCCAATGCGCGCCTCATCGATCTTCCGGGCTATGGCTTTGCCAAGGTGCCGGGGGCCATTCGCCAGGACTGGGGGCGGCTGATTGGGGGGTATCTCGAAACCCGCAGCAACCTGAAATTGCTGGTGGTGATCATGGATGTGCGTCATCCACTGACGCCCCTCGACCATCAGATGCTGGACTGGGCCAAGGCAGCGCAGCGGCCCTGCCACATCCTGCTCACCAAGGCCGACAAGCTCTCGCGCAGCGCGGCGAACTCCACGCTCTTGCAGGTGCGCAAAGGGCTCATGCCCTGGGGCGAGGGTTTTACCGTGCAGCTGTTCTCATCGCACGACGGCATGGGCGTGGACGAGGCACGTCGCGAAATCGTGGCGCATATCCAAAGCGTCGAGCAGCAAACGGAATAGCGCCCACAAAAAAGCCCGGCGGTCTTCTGGACCACCGGGCTAACATCCGGCTATGGGAGCGCCGGAAAATCCGCTCAGGGAGGGAGCGGGGAGCAGGGAAGGGAAGGCCGCTGCTCCGGGTAGATAGACGGGCCAGCGTCCATAAAAGTTGCAAGGTTTCGTGACGGCCCCGTCATTGATTGCCGAAAGCCCTGATGCAGCTTCAGCAAATTCAATGAGTTGCGAGCCTCCGCCAGGCCCAAAATAATCATCGAACGACCGTTTATCGGCCTGGTTTCGCAGCGGTATCAAGCACTTGCATGTCCGGTTGCCGTGTGGGCCGCATCCCAATGCAGGCCCAATCCGAAGTCGGCTACCAACGGTACTGAAAGGGCGGACGGACGGTTGTCGCTGGCAGGACGGTGCAGCACCCGCACCATTTGCTCTGCGAGCGTGGGCGCCAGGGCGGTGATGCGTTCTGCTGGACCTTCGAATACGAGTTCGTCGTGCACCTGCATGGTCATCAGCACTTCGGGGGCTTCGCGCGTCAGCCAGCCCTGCAGGTCGATCATCGCGAGCTTGATGAGATCAGCCGCCGTGCCCTGCAACGGCGCATTGATGGCCGTGCGCTCGGCGTAGCTGCGCAGGCCCTGGTTCTTGCTGGCGATGTTGGGCAGATACAGGCGGCGGCCGAACAGCGTTTCGACATAGCCGCGTGACTTCGCCTGCGCCTTGGTGTCGTCCATGTAGCGCTTCACGCCGGGGTAGCGGGTGAAGAAGCGGTCGATGGTGGCCTGCGCCTCGCCACGACCAATGCCGAGCTGCTTGGCGAGGCCAAAACTGGAGATGCCGTAGATGAGGCCGAAGTTGATGGCCTTGGCAGCACGGCGCTGCTCGCTGCCGACTTCTTCCAGCGGCAGACCAAACACCTCGGCGGCGGTGGCCTGGTGAATGTCCTTGCCGGTCTGAAAGGCTTCCACCAGCTTGGCATCGCCAGAGAAATGCGCCATCAGGCGCAGCTCGATCTGTGAGTAGTCGATGCTGCACAACAGCTTGCCGGACTCGGCCACGAAGGCCTGGCGGATGCGCCGCCCCTCGGCGTTGCGCACCGGAATGTTCTGCAGATTGGGATCCTGCGACGACAGGCGCCCCGTGGCCGCCACCGCCTGGTGATAGCTGGTGTGAATGCGCCCGGTGTGTGGGTTGATCTGCAGCGGCAGCGCTTCGGTGTAGGTGCTGCGCAGCTTCGAGAGGCCGCGCCACTCCAGAATCAGCCGCGGCAGCGGATGGTGATCTGCCAGCTGCTCGATCACGTCTTCGGCGGTGGAGGGCTCGCCCTTGGGCGTCTTGCCCAGCACCGGCAGACCGAGCTTGTTGTACAGAATCTCGCCGAGTTGCTTGGGCGAGCCGATATTGAACTCCTGACCTGCCGCTTCGTAGGCCTGCTTCACATACTCGGCCATGCGCTGACCCAGCTCGGCGCTGATGGTGCCGAGGAGTGCTGCATCCACCTTCACGCCGGTTTGCTCCATGCGCGCCAATACTGGCACCAGCGGCATTTCCAGCTGCTCGAACACCTTCAGCAGCGAAGGCACTTCAGCGAGCTTGGGGTACAGCGCGTGATGCAGACGCAGGGTGATGTCGGCGTCTTCAGCCGAGTACTCCGCGGCCTTGTCGAGCGACACCTGGTTGAAGGTGATCTGGCTCTTGCCCTTGCCGGCCACTTCGCTGAAGGGGATGGTGCGGTGGCCGAGATACTTTTCTGCGAGCGTGTCCATGTCGTGCCGATTGCCGCCGGCATCGAGCACGTAACTTTCCAGCATGGTGTCGTAGGCGAGGCCCTGCACCGCAATGCCATGACGCGCGAGCACATTGCAGTCGAACTTGCCGTGCTGAGCCACCTTCTTCTTCGCTGGATTCTCCAGCACGGGCTTCAGGCGCAACAGCACTTCCGCCATCGGCAGCTGGGTGGGCGCACCGAGATAGTTGTGCGCCACCGGCACATACCAGCCCTGACCCTGCTCCACCGCGAAGGCGAGACCCACAAGACCGCACTGATTGCTGTCGAGGCCATCGGTTTCGGTGTCGAAGCAGATCACCTCGGCGGCATCGAGCTTCAGCAACATCGCGGCAAACGCGGCTTCGTCGAGCACCAGCTCAGCCACCGATTTCAGCGCTGGCGGCAGCGGCTCGCCTACAGCCACCTCTGGCGCGGGTGTGGACGAGGGGGCATCCGTCACCACTGCGGTCGCTGCGGAGGCTGGCGACGGCGCAGCCCCACCCAGCTCATCCGCCCAGCGATTGAAGCCCAGGCGCCGATACAGCGCCTGCAGTGCGGTCACATCCTCAGGCTGCTTCACCAGCGCATCCAGCGCGAGCGGCAGTACCACATCGCATTTGATGGTCGCCAGCTCGCGGCACATCGGCAAGGTATCGAGCGCGCCTCTCAGGTTCTCGCCCAGCTTGCCCTTCACCGTGGGCGCTGCGGCCATCACGGCATCCAGCGTGCCGTGCTCGATCAAGAGCTTGGCCGCGGTCTTTTCGCCCACGCCCGGCACGCCGGGGATGTTGTCCACCGCATCGCCCATCAGCGCCAGGTAGTCGATGATCTGGTCGGGCCGCACGCCAAATTTTTCGACAACACCCGCAGGCCCCATGCGGCGGTTCTTCATGGTGTCGAGCAGGCTCACCTGCTCGTTCACCAGCTGCGCCATGTCCTTGTCGCCGGTGACGATCAGCACCTCGAAGCCCGCGGCCTCGCCCTGCTTCGCCAGCGTGCCGATCACGTCATCGGCTTCCACATCGGGCACCACCAGCAGCGGCAGGCCCTGCGTGGCCACCAGCTGCTGCACGAGCGCGAACTGCGGAATGAGATCTGGCGGCGTC
>CAMTXV010000035.1:0-15669 GCA_947085665.1 uncultured Sinobacteraceae bacterium
GCTCTTCCGATCTAGCTCGACAACGCCAGCATGGCCTTGCTGGGTGAGCCAGAAAAAACCACCTTGCTAGTGGTGGATGATGCGCATGTCCGCATTGATGTGTTGCGTGTGCTGTTTGACCATTGCGTGCGGCACCACAAGGTTCGGCTGCTGCTTGCTTTGCGGCCTTATGGCGCGGTGGCCGTGCGCCAGCAGGCACAGATGCTTGAAGCCAAACGTATTCAGTGCTGTTCGTTGGAGCGTTTGACGCTGCAAGACAGTACCCGGCTTGCCGAAGCTGCGCTGACTGAATATGAAGGGCCAAAAGCCGCTGCTGGGCCGCTCGCTGAGCGGACCCGCGACTGTCCGCTTGCCACTGTATTGGGCGCGCGCGTGGTTGCGCGGCTGGGGATCGATTTTCGCCTTGCAGGCAGCGATGCGGTATTCAAGCAAGCGCTGCTCAATCGGTTCGCCGATGTGCTGCAAGGCAGCGTCGGTGTCTCTGGCGATGAAAGGGCCTTGCAGAAGTTGCTCGCCCTCATTTCGCTGATCCAACCCTTCGACTTTTCGGAGGTTGCATTGCGCACGGTGGCCGAGCAAGTGGCCGGTATCAAGCCCGTGGATTTGCCAGTGCTACTGCAAAAATTATTGAAAGGCGGCGTGCTGTTCCAGCGCGGCGGTGGCTACAGGCTGATGCCGGATTTGTTGGCAGACAGCCTAATCGAGCAGCATTGCATCGCAGGCGAGGCCAGCACCGGTTTCGCCGAGGCCGTGCTCGATGCCTTGCAAGGCAGCGAAGGCCACGACTGGTTTCAGCGAATGCTGGTCAACGTGGGCCGCCTCGACTGGCAGCAGCCGGGTGAGTCGAAAGGACATGCCCATCTGCTGGATCACCTCTGGCAGCGCCTTGAGGGCATATCAGATGACGACGCCTATTCCGGGCGCAAAAATGCCTTGCAGGAAGTCGCCTACTATCAACCTGAAAGAGCCTTGCAGCTCGTCGCAAATCGCTTGGAGGCGGCTGATTGCGTGAGCGGCCTGCCTGCGGTGCTGCGCAACATTGCGTACAGCGGGACGCACCTCGAAGCCGCTTGCGTAGGCTTGTGGCAGCTGGCGAACATCGACGCCACAGCCGATGCCAGCAAAGAGAACCACCCTATCAAGGTGCTGGCCGAAATCTGTCGCTTCGGTCGGCACAAGCCGCTGTCGTATGTCGAGCGCGCCGTGGCGTTCTGTCTTGACCTTGCCAATGAAGATGCCAACCTGCGTCAGCGCCACACGCCATTGGATGCGCTGGCCAGCGTGCTTGAGACCGAGGGGCACGAAACCCGCTATGAGAAACACACCGTCTATGTCGAGCCCTACTTCTTAAGCCCAGCAGCGGTTGCCCCGATTCGCAAGAAGCTCATCGACAAGGCCCTGCAACTGATTACCCACGAGGATGCTGCCATCGCAGTGAAGGCGGCGAGATTTCTGGCTTTGGCACTTCACAATCCACGGGGCCTATACGGGGCTAAGACTTGGGAGAAGCTAATTGCCGAATGGTTTGAGGAGTTCGCGCAAACCCTCAAGGCGATGGAGCTGGTGCTGAAAAGCGGGCGCGTCCACGCGCTAGCGCATTGGGAGCTACTCAAGCCACTGGGTTATCTGAGCCAGCATAAGGGTGAAAAGGCGGCGGTGATCGCTTTACGAATCCTCAAGAACAAGCCAAAGACAGTGGCGTTTCAAACGCTCACGACATTGGTCGATGGTCATGGCCATGCCTTGTGGGCACCCGACTACGAGCAACAGCAGAAGGACTGGCAAGCGCATCTGCAAGCACTCACGACAGCACTGCTTGCGCAGTATCCAGACGCCGATGACTTGCTGGCTTATCTGGAACAGCAGTTGGTCGAGATTCAGCGTTGTCTCTCAGGTCATTCGGCTGAGCCGTATCGCCTCATTTTCAGCCTGACGGCGAGCTCTACGCCGGTGGCGATTGCCCTGATAGAGCGCGCAATAAGTCAGCCTGAAAACGGCTTGTCCAGATGGCTGCCCACGGCATTGACAGTGCTGTTCGATAAAGACCGTGCACGGGCGCTGCAATTTGCGCAGCAGCTCATGGACAGTGGAAACGCTGAGTTTCAGCAAGCGGTGGGGCGCATGTATGGATGGGCAAACATCGACGCCGAGGGCTTCAGTGCCGCCGACACCAAACTGCTTGAGCGGCTGTTTGCTTCGGCTGAGGCGCAGGTGGTGAGCGCAGCCCTCTGGGCAATCCGCTCGGTCTGCCGAGCGGACCCAGTGCAGGCTCTGCGCTTGGTGAAGAGTGTGGACTTCACCGACAACGAGGCTTTGGCCGACGAAGTGCTGGCTCTGCTTTCGCGCGATGAAGTGCTGCCGGTTTCAACACTGCACGAGGATGATGTTCAGTATTTTCTGGACAAGCTCATGCCGCTGCAAAGGCTGGAGAAATACTGGGTCAGCACGTTCATCCAGAGTGCCTATCGGCATCATCCGGTGAGGGTTGTCGAGTTCCTGCAGCGGCGTGTGGAGCGCCATGCGCAGGCTGAGCAGCAACAGGATTGGCGATACGACCCGCTGCCCGGAGATCGCTACCAACGCCAGATACGCGATGAGCAGACATCGCAACCTCAGGGGGGCACACGTCACAGACCAGCGGGCTTTGTGCCGAAGAGTGCGAACGTGGAAGCGGGCCTGCGTGCCAAGCTGTGGGCTTGGCTGTGCTCAGAGGCTGAAAGCGGCTATCGCTTTCAATCTTCAGCCGCCGAACTGTTTTCGCTCTTGTTCGGGCCGTTTGACGTCCATCTGACTGCTGTGCTGATGGAATGGCTCAGGAGTGCCGACGTCAAGCAATTGAAATGCATGGAGCGGCTCGTGGCTCAGGCGCACCCAGAGTTCGTATTTGAGCAGCCCGCCTTTGTCGAGCAACTCTTGCAGCAGGCGCGTCAGCAGGGGCCGAAGATTTTGAAAGACATGCGATCAACGCTGTATTCGGCTTCCGTGTATCGATCCAAGCAGGGGAGGCCGGGCCAGCCATTTCCCCAAGACGTGAAGATGCGCGACCAAGCTATTGAAGCGCTGCAACGCACCCCTCGTTTTTCTCCAGCATATGAGCTGTATGAGATGCTCAGAAAGAACGCGGAAGGGGAGATCAAATACAGCCTCGACAGAGCGGCGCGGGAGGATGATGAATGAATTCACCATCATCGCCGCCACTGCATTATTTTGTTGACGAAGCTGGTGACACCACACTCTTCGATAGCAAGGGGCGCGTGTTGGTCGGGCAGGCCGGATGCTCGTCCTATTTCATTCTGGGCAGGTTGGAGGTAGATAGTCCGGCCACGCTCACAGCGGAGTTGAACCAGCTGCGCCGCAGATTGTTGGCTGACCCTTACCTCAACTCGATTCCCTCTATGAGGGCTGAAGCCAAAAAGACGGCAAAGGCGTTTCACGCTAAGGACGACTGTCCTGAAGTGCGGCGCGAGGTATTCCAGTTGCTAGCGGGGCAATCGCTGAAATTCAGTGCGGTGGTGCGACACAAGACTGCGATGCTCGCGGCAGTGCGTGACCGCAATCAGCGAGAGCCGCAATATCGCTACAACGGAAATGAGGTTTACGACTGGCTGGTTGAGGAGCTTTTTCGTCACCCAAGTCGTCATGCCAATCACACCTCGATTTGCTACGCCAAGCGTGGCAATAGCGCGCGCTCAGCGGCGTTTCGCATGGCCTTGAAGAATGCAGATGCGCGCATGGAGCAGGATTTTGGCCACAAGCCTGACGGTGCGCGCGAAGTGCTTCCGAGTACGCCAATGCAGTCTGCAGGGTTACAGGCTTGTGACTATTTTTTGTGGGCGTTGCAGCGGCTTTATGAGCAAAGCGCGAAGCCTAGCGAGAGCCGCTATCTCAGTGCGATGTGGCCGCAGGTCGTTGAAATACACGACGTTGATGTGGTCTTTGATGGGCATATCGGTGCGACCTACAACAAAAAAAGCCCGCTTGTTCTTTGAAACAAGCGGGCCGTTGATGAGGTGGGGAGGATATAGAAGCCAGCCCCCGGAGCGGCTGGCTTACACGGCGTGGAGCCGAATTTCGTCCTCAAGCCCAGCGAGATGGTAGTCGATACAGCGTGAGTGATGCGAAATGTTCCTTGAGCTGAACGACGCTGAAGGGTTGTTTCTGAGTGCAATTGAGAATCGCTATCAATTAAAATCGTGGCATGACGACTCTTTCTGTTGCCGCATCTTCTTCCTCCCGCCGCCGCGCCTGGTCGCGCGGCCTGCTGGCCGGCCCGGTGTGTTTCATCACTGCCGCGGCCGTCATGGCCGGCGCTTCGCTGTGGTACCCGCAGGGTGCGGCGCAGATCAACAACATCGCGGTGCCCATCATCGTGTTCCCGGCCATCTGGGCGGCGCTGTTTTTCTATTTGATGCTCGACCGCAAGCTGGGCCGTGCCTGGCTGGTGGCGGGCGTTTTGCTGTTCGCGCATGCCGCGCTCATCGGCCAGCACCTGCTGGCCGTGCAGGCCGCCAAGAGCGCTGCCGCACCCGTCACTGAAGGAGCTGCGCCATGATCGCCCTCTCGCAAGGTCGCACCAAGGAGCTGCTCGCCATCCACGGCTGGAGCGGCGTGTTGCTGGGCCTGCTGCTCTACGCGGTGATTCTCACCGGTGTGATTGCCGTGTTCGCGCACGAGATTGGCGAGTGGTCAGCGCCGCTGCCGTATGCCGAGCACGAGCTGCCGCAGCAGGGGCTGGATGCCGCCATGCGCGCGCGCGCCAGCGAGGTGGACCCGGCCTATGTCGACGACATCTCTTTCTTCAGCGACACCGCCGGCCGCATCCGCACCTTCTTCCACACCCACGGCACCAAGCCGGGCGAGAGCACGCCCACCGATCGCGGCGTGGAGTTCGATCTCGACCCCAGAACACTGGCCGTGCTCGACCGCCGCGAGGGCTGGGCGGATGAGCTGCACGAGCAAAACCTGCCGGCCGCACTGGCCGATTTCTTTGTCGAGCTACATGTGAGCCTGCACCTGCCCAACCCCTGGGGTCTGCTGGTGACGGGCATTCTCGGCCTCGCGATGATGGTGGCTTCGGTGACGGGCTTTCTCGTGCATCGCCATCTCATCCGCGAGCTGTTCACGCTGCGCAAAAAGAAGGACCCGCTGCTGGTGAAGCGCGACGCGCATGTGATTGCCGGCACCTGGAATCTGCCCTTCGCCTTCGTGCTCGCCTTCACCGGCAGCTACTTCAGCTTTGCGGGCGCGTTTTCCATCCCCGCCGTGGCGATGGTGGCCTTTGGCGGCGACCAGGAAAAACTCATCGAGACGGTGGTGGGCGTGAGCGTGCCGGAGAACAAGACGCCAGCGCCCTTCGCGAACCTCGACGCCATGCTTGCCGACGCAAAAGCGCGCACCGGCGCTGTGGCGGGGTTCGTGAGCATCAGCCACTACGGCCGCGCCGATGCGGTGGTGAGCCTGAGCATGATGCCGCTCGAAGGCGAGCTGGCCAGCGACAACCTCATCTACAACGGCGCCACCGGCGCCTTCGTGCAGCAAAAGCCTTTCTTGGGGCAGACGCCCTCGCTCGGCAACGATCTGTTCCTGCTGATGACGCCGCTGCACTTCGGACACTTCGCCGGCATCTGGAGCAAGGCGGTGTGGTTTGCGCTCGGCTTTGCGGGGGCTTACGTCACGCTCACCGGCATGCTGCTGTGGACCACGCGCCGCCAGCATCAACCCGGCTGGGCCAAGCTCGCCCGCGCCGCGCACTGGATGGGCTACGGCCTGCCGCTGGCCCTCGCCGCCGTGTCGCTGGCGCGCTTCGCAGCGCCGTTGCTCGACGTCGATGTGCGCGCAGCGCAGTACGCCACCTTCATTGGCGCGGCGCTGCTGGCCACAGCCATCGCACTCAAGGTGCGCGATCTCGATGCACTGCGCCGTGTGCTGCTCGCCGGCACTGGCATCGCCCTGCTGCTGGCCGCACCGCTGCGCTATCTCAGCGGTGGGCCAGGCTGGATCACCGCCTTCGATGCGGGGCTGGCCACCGTCATTGCACTCGATGTCGCCCTGCTGCTCGCGGGTGCGCTCTGTATCGCTGCCGCGCGCCGCGCCAAGCCTGTGACGCTTCCGATGAATGAGCGTCTACCGGAAGAAGCGAGCGCCGCATGAATACCCCACAAAGTTTGAAGCCACTTTGTGGGGCGCGTTCCACTGGAGCGCGCGCATGAGCCTCACCGCCACCGCCGTGACGCTTTCGCTCATCAGCAGCTTGGTACCGCTGCTGATGCTCGCCCGCCGCGATCCCAAGCGCCTGCGTTCCAGCGCGGTCGCCACGCTCAAGCCGCACAGCGCGGCCAGCCGTCAAATGCTCACCGTCGCGGCACTACTGCCTGGCGCAACGCTCATGGGCCTGGGCTACTGGCCCGCCTTTCTCATCTGGCTCGGCGGCCTCACGGTGGCCGGCTGGGCACTGGTGCAGCTGCTTGCGGCCAGGCGCGCGCAGAGACAGCGCTAAAGCCCGCGCAGAAAACCCCACAGCAGCACCGCAAAGCCGCCAATTTCGGCCACGGCCAGCAGAAACATGAAGCCGTGCAGCATGACGCCCGGCAGGGTCATGGAGCCCAGCTTGTGGGGTGAGCGCAGCTGGTTGTCGGTGTCGCGCAGGATGCCGTGCAGCACATAGGTGCTGATGGCGAGTGCGAAGAACAGCAAAGGCGCTGCGACCGCGATGAGCGTGCCGGTGGCGTCGAGCGGCGAGTAGGGCACGAAGGCGCGCAGCACCAGGGCGCTGAAGGAATACATCAAGCTGGTGCGGTGGGCGATGTCCACGTAGACCGGGCTGGTGGCATCGGCGGAGCGGGCCATGCAGAGGTACTTCCACAGGCCGGTGAGCAGGCCGGTCATGAAGAACAGTCCGGCGGCGAGCAGGCAGAGGGTATCGGCGGTCATGGGTTCGATTGCGGATTGCGGATTGCGGATTGCGGATTGCGGACTGGGAGTTTGCCCTGTGTTCGGGCCTGCCGGTTCAGTAAAAAGCGATTGCTGCGGCTCCCCTGCGGCGGATAAGCTGATCCAACGCTGTTTGGCCTTTCGTCTCACTCGCTGGTTTCCCATGTCTTCGCTTCGCTTCTGCTTTTCGCTGTCTTCCGCTGCGCTGGTTTTTTCACTGGCTGCCCTCTCGGCCCCGCTCGCCGCCCTCGCCAATCCCAACGAGGCAGTCGCCCCGCTCGAAGCCCCGGCGCTCAGCACCTTGGCCGAGCCGGCGGAGGCCTTGATCCAGGCGGCAGACGAAGCCGGTGCGCAAGCCGAGGCCAACGATGCACTGGCCAAGGAGCGCAAGCTGTTCGACCGCCCCAGCGTCATCAAGGGCAATGTGCGCTTCTGGCGCCGCGTGTTTGGTGAGTTCTCCGAGCACCAGAGCGTCATCCACGACATTCGCAAGCCCGAGCGCATCTACACCGTGCTCGACTACCGTGGTCAGGTGGATCTCTTGCCCAAGGTCACGCTCTCGCGCCTGAAGAACGAGGAAGAAGACGCCACCAAGGCCCGCTTCGCGGTGCTGCTGCGGCAAACCGCTGCGCTCGCAGCCACGCCGGAAGCGATGAATGCCGAGCAGCGCCGTCTTGCTGCACTGTTCTCGGGCGATGAGGCGGCCCTCGCAGATGCCGCCAACCACATCCGCACGCAGCGCGGCCTGGCCGAGCGCACACGGCTGGCCATCGAGATTTCAGGCCAGTATCTGCCCGAGATGGAGCGCATCTTTGGCGACGCCGGGCTGCCACGCCTGCTCACGCGCCTGCCCATCGTGGAATCAAGCTTCAACATCAACGCCTACTCGAAGGTCGCTGCTGCGGGCCTCTGGCAGTTCATGCCCTCCTCGGCACGCATGTACATGCGCCACAACACCATCGCCGACGAGCGCCGCGACCCCTGGACTTCCACCCGCGCCGCCGCTGGGCATCTGAAGGACGACTACAACCATCTCGGCAGCTGGCCGCTGGCACTCACCGCCTACAACTATGGCCGTGGGGGCATGGCGCGGGCGTTGAAGGAGGTCAATGGCGATGCGCTGGAAGACATGATCACGCGCTTCAACGGCCCGCGTTTCGGGTTTGCCTCGCGCAACTTCTACGCCTCGTTTCTCGCCGCCACCGACGTCGAGCGCGACTACAAAAAGTACTTCGGCGAGGTGCAGAGAAAGCCCCTGATCCGCTTCGACACCGTGACGCTCGATCGCTACACGCCCTATCGCACCCTGGTGCGCACGGCGGGAATCGACACGGAGTCCTTCCGCGCGCTCAACCCGTCCTACAACGACACCGTGGTGAGCGGCACACTGCATGTGCCGGCGGGCGACACCATTCGTGTGCCGCAGGGTCAGGGGCGTGCCTTCAAGACGGCTTACGCGCAACTGGGCGAGGGCGAAACCTTCTCGCAGCAGCGGCAGACGCACTTCAGCTACAAGGTGAAGAAGGGTGAAACCCTGAGCCAGATTGCCCGGCGCTACGGGGTGAGCGAATCCACCCTGCGCAGCCTCAATGGGCTGAAGAAGGGCAAGCTCAAGGCAGGCCGCAACCTGCGGATTCCCAACCAGGGCAATGTCGAAGTGGCCGTGCAGGACGAGCCCGCAGCCGAAGAGACAGCGCCCGCCAAGAGCAAGGCCAAGGCGAAAGCAAAGATCGCCAAGGCGCCCGCCGCGCGCACCCACAAGGTGAAGTCGGGCCAGACGCTCAGCGGCATTGCCGCGCAGTACCAGGTGAGTGTTGCGGCACTGAAGAAGCACAACAATCTGCCGAAGTCAGGGCTGATCAAGCCCGGCATGAAGCTGAAGATTCCGAGCTAGAAACCCGCTACTCGGGCAGCCCGTACTGCCGCGCGGCGCGCGGATTCAGTTGGAGTGCCAGCTGCTTCTGCAGCACCGCCTCTTCCACCAGACCATTCGCCGCAAACACCTCTGCGGCGGCGGCGCGCAGGGCAGCGGTGTTCCAGCCGCTGGCGAGTGCTTCGCGCAGCAGCGGCAGCGCCGGCTTGGGCTCATTGGCTTTCAGTAGCGCCTCGGCGAGTGCGATCTTCGCCTCCGGATTGGGCCGCCGGGCGTGGTTGCGACGCGCCAGTGCCAGCGCTTCGGCGGCGGTGCCGTACTCCAGAAAGTGATCAAGCCCATGTCCGTAGGTGGCCTCGGGCAGCGTTGCCAGGCGCGCGTCATACCGCTGGCGAGCCTTGCTGATCCAATCCTGTGCCGCAGCGGCGTCGCCGCGTTCGATTAACACCCCGGCGAGCGCGTCCATGAACTCCGGGTGGTCGGTGTCGGCGATCACTGCGGTGTAGAGCGCGATGGCTTGGTCGTGCTCGCCCTTGAGGGCGTGAATTTCGGCCATGTGCTCACGTGCGAGCCACCAGTCCGGCAGCAGGCGCAGAGCGTGGTGGTAGTGGGCGAGGGCCAGGTCCCAATCGCCGCGGTCGAGCTGTATCAATCCGCGTTGCAGCGCGAGCCAGGCCGGGGTGTAGGGCGAATCACCGTGGTAGATCGCGCCTGCGCGGTCGAGCAGAGCCATGGCCTCGCTGGCGTGACCTGAGCGCGCATGCCAGAACGCCAGGCGCACCAGGCCGGCGACATCCTCACGTTGCCGCAGCGCCAGACGAAAGCCCTCAAGCGCAGCCGCATGCTGGCCGCGTGCAAAGGCGAGATCCGCCCTGAGGCCGGTGAGGGTGGCGGTGTCGGTGAGCGTTTCGCCTTCGGCGCGGGCGAGATCAGCGTCCACGGCATGCAGCCGGTGCACGCTGAAATGGAAGCGCGCCCGCAGTGCGAAGGGGCCTTGGTCGGGGCCATGCACTTGGGCGAGTACAAAGGCCTGCGCGATGGATTGCTCCGCGGCGGTGTAGAGCCGGTAGTCCCCCGTGAGCTTGGCTTGCGCCAATTCCGCCTCGGCGAGGGCTTGCCACTGCGGCCACACCACCGGGCCCTGTGTGATCGCGGCCTTGGCGTGGGCTACCGCCTGCTCGGCAGCGCGCAGCTCATCGGCATAGCGCCACACGGAAGGGGCGGCGGGTGCGGCAAGCGCTGCCTTGTTGTCAGTGGCCGGTCTGCTGCAACCGGCGCTGACGATCAGCAGCAGCGCTGCGAGCCAGAGACGAATCACGGCGGCGGGTGTGCCGCCGCCAGGTACGGGAACTGGGCCAGAAACGGCGACTCATTGCGCACCGGGTTCAGCGGGAGCCGCTCCAGCGAGAAGCCATCGCAGGGCACGCCGTTGCAGTCTCCGGGCGTGGTGGTGTCGAGCAGTGCGGCGGACAGGATGCGATCGACAGTGATGTCTTCGAAACGGCGGCCGTTGGGGTAGCCATCGGGTCGGCTCAAGTCATATTGCAAGGTGTCCGGGATGATCTGGTTGACCACCTGCCGCGCACAAACATCCAGCGCGCAAGGGGTCAGCCCGGCTTCGATGATGGCCTCGTCCAGTCCGTTGTGCAGAAACTCCAGGCGCTGGAGCATCAGCTCGGAGTAGTCGCCATCTTCGGCGGGGTCGGTGCTGTTGAACTGGTTGCGATTGCCTGGCACCAGCAGCACCGTGGCCACCACGGGCTGACCGGTGCGGTCCACTCGAGCGTAGGCGGACTTGCCAAAGGTTTGAAACGTGAAGCCGCTCGGTGGCGGCACGCTGGCGGGTGGTGTGCGGTTGCCATCACTGCCGCCACCGCCGCAGGCACTCAACAGGCTCAGTGCCGCAACCAGGGCGAGGGGGAACTTGCGGTGGTTCATTGCGCACCTCCCACCAGACGATTCGATTCCGCCCACACCCGCATCAAACCGCCTGCAGGCACGGGGACGGCGGCGAGATCCATCTCGAAGACGATGGCGGTGAGATTGCGGAAGCTGAAGGTGTCGCGCGCAGCGTTGAACATCAGCGTGCCGCGGGGGCGATCGCTGCCATTGAAGGTGGCAAGCGTGGCGTTGAAGCCGCGCGAGTCAAAGAAGAAGGGGTCGTCGCGCAGGCCGGCAAAGCCGCGCAAACCCGTGGGGCTGGCCAGCACGCGTTCTACCGGACCGGAGAATGCGGCCACGCCGGCGCCGGGCACGTTCTCGAACTGCACACCGGCTTCCCCGGCGGCGTTGCGGCCGAAGCGCACCAGAATTTCATGCTCTGGCAGCGCGTCGCCGCTGGTGTCGATATTGACGATAAACAACACATCGGGGTCGAAGCGCCCCGTGGGGCCATCCACGCGCGGATTGGGATCGGCGATGCCGCCGAAGGTGATGGCGCCCACCAGCTTGCCGTCCGCCCGGAAAATGAAGGCATCAGCGATGTCGGCCGAGGGGTCTGCCGTTGCGGCTGGTGACTCGGCATGGTCGGCGGCCAGCGCCTGCTGAGGCAGCCATAGCGGCAGGGCGCACAGGGCGCCCAGCAGCCAGAAGGTCCAACGCGGTGTGGTGCTCATTGCTCCCTCCCCAGGGTGTGTAGTCAATCGGTGACGAACCAGGGCGTGCCATCGCCCTTCAGATACAGGCCCTGCATCTCTTGCTGATTCAGCGGCCGCGAGCCGATGCGGCCGAAGACGGCAATCTGGTGGCCGGTTTCATCCACCGCACGGTCACGGTCGAGACCCTTGCTGAGCGAGAGCAGCGGCTTGCTGCTGGGCCAGGTCGCAATCCACTGCGGCACCGGGTCGGGCGAGAAGCCGTAGAACTTGGGCTGGCTGTCGGGTGCGGTGAGTTGCAGCACATGCAGGCCGCTGGTGTCGGCCACGTAGGCAAAGAGACTGGCATTGGTCGAGCCCACCACCACGTCGTTCGCGCCTTTCAGCTTTCCGTCAGCCGTGGTGCGCTGGTGCAGCTTGGGCTGTTCGGGATTCTGCACGTCGATGATCACCAGCCCCTCGGCACCCGCCGCCACATAGGCATAGGTGCGCGCCACGTACACGCGGCGTGCATCGGACAGCGGCAGCAGCGCACGGGCCACCGGCGTGCCGGGGCGGGTGAGGTCGAGCACTTCCAGTCCGCGCGTGGTGGTGACGAAGGCGTAGCGGAACTGCACCGCCACACTACGCGCGCCGGTGAGCGGCGTGATGCTTTCCAGCACCGGCTGCAGCGGTTGGTCGAGGTTGAGGGTGACCAGCCCTGCATCGGCCACCACATAGGCGCGGCTGCCGGCGAGCGCCAGGTGGCGGGCGCCCTTCAACACGCCCTGTGCGTTCCAGGTGAGCGCGCGCTTCAGCAGATTGTTGCGGGGCTCGCCGTCTTGCAGGGTGTCGACGTTGACGAGAATCAGGCCCTCCTCTGCATCCGTGATCAGCGCATAGCGGTAGATCGGGTGCATGGCCTGTTCCTGATTCGCCTCGCGCAGCTTTACATCGTCGTTGCGCAACGGGCTGATGGGCTGGTTGGTGGGTAGCACCACGCAGGTCGCGTTCTTCGACTTGATGCGCGTGTTGTGGCCCAGCGGCGAGAACGGCGCGGTGATGAGCCGCTGGCTGAAGCCCTTATTGGCGATGCTGGCGGCGTCGTAGGCCTGCGTGCCCTTCTTGCCTTCAGCGGCGTAGAGATACTCCCCGCGCAGCTGCAAACAACCCACGGGTTCACCGCTGCCGTTTTCGTGCGCGGTGGTCAGCTTGCCGCCACGCGCGCTGTGCGCTGCGAAGTAATCCGGGTAGGCGTAGCGCTGCAAATAGCTGCCGATCACCGCCTGCGGTTCATCCCACTCGGTCACCTGCACGGCGGTCACGCCCGCCACGCCGCCGGCCCAGGCGTTATAGCCAACGAAGTTCACGAAGTTGGTGCCCTGGCCCATCAGCGAGGCCATCCAGGCATTGTTGTCGTTGGCCTCGGAGAGATGGCAATCGGTGCAGGTCTTGGTTTCGGTGGTGCGCTCGGTGTGCGGGTAGTGCGGTGCGAAGGCCTGGCTCGAATAGCCGCCGGACGACACCGGCGGCTGCTGGATGTAGATCTTCTCGCGGTTGGAGTTGGTGGACGACAGCACCAGTGCAGAAGACGATCGCACAGGCGCGATGCGCTCGCCCTTCACCTCGCCGTGGCGGCCGAGCATGAAGAAGTCATCGCGTGCCACCTGCGGGTTGTAGGTGGCGTAGTTGCGGGTCTCGCCGCCTTCGAAGTGATTGCGCTCGCTCTTCCAGTTGGACTGGATGGGCAGATGGCAGCCGAAGCAGCTGGTGGTCCAGGAGCTGTGGCAGGTGACGCACATGATCTCGTCGTCGGCGTGGGCGCGGTCGGCAGGTTTCACGTCGCCACCCCAGCTGAAGTTGCTGGTGTCGCGCGCCATCAATTTGGCTCTCGCCGCCTTGGCGTTGTAGTGCTCGCTTCCCGGTGTGACCGAGTCTTTCACCAGGTCCACTTCCCACTCCATGCCGGGCGTGACGCTACTGCGCTGCATGAGCTTGTTGCCGATCCACTCGAAGCGCAGGCGGCCGTCCTGCACACGCTTGTTGGCCATATCGGTGCCGCCGGGCGGTGCCGCAGGGCCCGAGGTACGCAGCGTGGGGTAGCGGTCAGCGGTGCCGTGGCAGTCCTGACATTCAATCTCGATGGCCTGTGCCACTTCGCCCACGATATGGCCATTGCCGTGCATGTCTTGTGAGAAATGGCAGTCAACGCACTGCATGCCCTTGTCGACGTGAATGCTGGAGAGGTGCACCGACTTCTTGAACTTCTCTGGGTCGTCGTCGGCCACCTTGGCCCCCTCGGCGTCGAGCAGATTGCCCTTCTTGTCGCGCTTGTAGACCGCGCGGAAGTTCCAGCCGTGGCCGTGGTAGTCAGCGAACTGGGTGTCCTTCATCTCCGGGTTTTTCTCCCAGACTTCGGCCAGAAACTTCGGGTCGCCCCAGAGGCCGCGTGTGGCCGCTTCTTCCGGGTTGCGGGCGTTGATGGCGCGAATCTCGGCGTCGGTGGGGTACTTCTGCTGCTCGGGCCACATGCGCGGTGCATCGGCCTCGTAGTCCCACATGGTGTAGCCGAGCATGGAGTTCATGAACATGTTCGGCTGGTGCATGTGGCAGGTCATGCACTGCGCGGTGGGAATGGCGCGGGTAAAGGCGTGCTCGATGGGGTGGCCGGGCTTGTCGCGCGGGATGGTCGGGTCCTTCGTTTGCGTGGCGCCGGCGTGACCGAACTTCGCGTACGGCCCGGAATGCCGGGGGTCGCGGTCATTCGCGTACACCACATGGCAGGCGGTGCAGCCGGAGCTGCGATAGTCGCCGGGCTGGTCGTTGGTGCCGAGAAACCAGAGGAAGGGATCGTTGAGGCGCGTCTTGTGGATGTTGAGCAGCGGCACCGCAATGCGGTTGCCGGTGCCAGGGCCGCGGTTGGACTGCTTGAGGTCCGGCCGACCCGGTTCTTCGAGACGCTGGATCAGCCCCAGCGAGCCGGGCAGGCCCGTCTCGGGGAAGATGGAATTGATGTTGCGCCCGCCGCGCTCGAAAACGCGGAAGACATCCCCCGGTGGGGTCACCTCCCAGACGGGCAGCGGGTAGAGCGTGTCGATCACGCCCTTCTTCACCATGTTCTCGTCCACCGGCACCGGGTTGCGGATGGTGGCGGGCAGATAGGTGAGCGTTTGCTCAGGTCTGGGCCCACCGACGCGCTGCTCGATGGCTTCGAGCAATTCGGACTTCAGCGGTAGCGTGCTGTTGTCGGGGAAGGCGAGCGGCGCCTTGGCCAGCGCATAGCTCTCGCCGGTGACCGAGCGCTTGTTGGGCAGGATGCCGTTGTTATACGAAGCCCCCTCCCAGAACATCGCGCTGGTCGCCATCAGGCTGCGGCGGCTGGCCTCGATGACGGGCTGGTGGCAGGCGCCGCAGGCGAGGTCGGCCACGCGGAAATCACCCGGGTTCACGAAACGGATGAACTCGGGTGACTCGCGATTGATCTGCGTGTAGTTCGACTCCGGGTTTGCAGCCGTGGGCCAGGAGGCGGGCCACAGCGGCAGCACGTGGGCGGAATCCATCGCATCGGTATAGGCCCGCTCGGGCCGCGAGATGCCGGCAGCGAGACTCACCTTGGCATCGCCGCCGTGGCAGTCGGTGCAGCCCAGAACCACGCCGGGGTTGCTGTGCATGGTGAGGCGGTCACTGTCGGTGTGGCAGCTCACGCAACCGGCAGACTTCGCTTGCGCCTCGGCCGGCGACTGGCTCAACGGTGCGGCCGGCGTGTGCGCATAGCTGCGCGTGGTCGGTGAGCCCGCACCCGCGCCCAGCACTTCCAGCGACACCAGCAGGAGGCCCAGCAACAGTGCGGCGCGGCTTAAGCTGAGGGGAAGATTCATGAGCAGCGCCATCAGTAGGTGAACACCACATTGGCCAGCAGCGAGTAGGCCTCGCGGTTCGGGAACAGATCGCGGAAGCCCGCGCCCGGCAAGAGATGCGCGTAGCTGAGCCTGAGCACCGCGTTCTGGTTCATGAACGGCCGCCAGATGAGTGCGGTGGAGAGATCCCAGCCAATGGCCTTCTCGATGCCGCCCTGGTTGCGCGCCACTTCGAGCACGGCGGTATCGGCAAACCACAGGTGGTTGGCATTGGTGGAGAGGCGCAGTGTCGGCAGCAGGTCGAAGTCGAAGCCGGCGCCCAGCAGCACCGTGCCGGGGTTGGTGAAATTGCTCTGGCCGTGTTCCTTGCTGGTGCGCAGATTGTTGAGCACGCCGTTGCGGGTCGAGAGATCGGAAGAGCACACGTCTGAACTCC